>JALYST010000232.1 GCA_030854665.1 Actinomycetota bacterium | reverse complement strand
GTGCTGCCCTCGTTCCCGCTCAGCGGGTTCACGCTCACGTGGTACCGGCAGTTCATCCACGATCCGGAGCTGATCGGGGCGCTGGAGACGAGCGCGATCGTGGCGTCGCTCTCGAGTGTCGGCGCGGTGGTGCTCGGCACGCTTGCCTCGATACCGCTCGCACGCCGGCGCTTTGTCGGGAAGTCGGCTGTTTCGGCGTTGCTACTCAGCCCGCTCGTCGTCCCGTACGTCGTCCTCGGGATCTCGCTGCTCCTGCTCTTCCATGCGGTGGGCGTGCCTCGCACGATCATGACCGTGGTGATCGGGCACATCGTCATCAGCCTGCCGTACACGCTCCTCGTGCTGATCCCGCGGCTGGAGCAGATCGACGTCGGGCTCGAGGAGGCGGCCTACGACCTGGGCGCGAACCGGCTGCAGACGTTCCGCCTGATCATCCTGCCGCTGATCTTCCCGGCGATCGTCTCGGCGTTCCTGATCTCTTTCACGACGTCGTTCGACGAATACGCCGTCGCGTCGTTCGTCGTCGGGTCGAGATCGACGTTCCCGCTCTACCTCTACGGGGCGCTGCGCTTCCCGAGCCGCCTGCCCGAGGTGCTCGCCGTGGCGGTCGTGGTGATGACGGTGTCGCTCGTCGTGGTCGTCGGCGCGGAGCTCGGACGGCGGATCGCCGAGCGAAGGCTGGGAGCCCTACCGAGCTAGAGAGGAGGCCCGCGCCACGGCTTGGCGCGGGCCCGTCGTGGCGAGAGGCCGCAACTTGTGGATCAGACCTATGCCTGGTAGATGCGCGCCTGGGCCGCCGCTCACGCCGTGCTCGTCGAGTTCCCTCGAACGAGGTACGCCTCCCTCACAATGGGTCAGTGCTTGGCATCCTCGCGACTCTCGCGGTGTCCACTCTGGTCACCTTCCCGCACGGGGCGGCCGTGGTCCGTACGCCCGCTCGCACGGTGCAGATCCGCGTCGAGATCGCCCAGACGGCCGAACAGCACGAGCGGGGCCTGAGCGGCCGGCGCACGCTCGCGCCGAACTCGGGCATGGCGTTCCTCTGGAAGAGCGACGTCCGCGGCGGGTTCTGGATGAAGAACACCTCCGTCCCGCTGTCGATCGCGTTCTGGGGCAAGGGCGGGCGGATCCTGCGCATCCTCGACCTGGCGCCGTGCCGGCGCGACCCGTGCAAGGTCTACGACCCCAAGGTCGCTTTCCGCGGCGCGCTCGAGGTGAACCGTGGCGCGTTCAAGCGCTGGGGCGTCCGCCCCGGCGCTCTCGTCACGATCCGCCGCTAGTTACGCAGGAACGACGGCGGCTCGAGCTCGTCGTCGGCCGCTGTCAGTGCGCTGACGAGGCTCGGCGTTCGCGACCCGCTTCGGCTGCGACCCGTCCCGCCTAGGCCCGTTGCGATCACCGTCACCCACACCTGGCCGCTGAGGCGGTCGTCGATCGTCGCACCGAAGATGATCTGCGTGTCGTCGTTCGCGGTCTGGCGAATCACTTCGGCTGCCTCGTTGACCTCGAGCAGCGTCAGATCGTCGCCCCCGGCGATCGAAAGGAGGATGCCGCGCGCAGCTCCGACCTCGGTGTCGATCAGCGGCGAGCGCAGCGCGCGCTCGGCCGCCTCGCGGGCGCGGTTCTCAGTCCCCGACGAGAAGCCGATTCCCATCAGCGCCGTGCCGGAGCCTTCCATGATCGTGCGCACGTCCGCGAAGTCGAGGTTGATCAGACCGGGCAGCGTGATCAGGTCACAGATGCCCTGCACGCCCTGGCGCAGCACGTCGTCGGCGATCTTGAAGGCGTCCAGCATCGAGGTCGAGCGATCCAGCACTTCGAGCAGGCGGTCGTTCGGGATCACGATCGTCGTGTCGCACTCGCGACGCAGCTCGTCGACGCCCGTCTCGGCCTGCCCGCGCCGCTTCGTGCCCTCGAACTTGAACGGCGTCGTGACGATGCCGACGGTGAGCGCGCCGAGGCTCTTCGCGATCTTCGCGACGATCGGGGCCGCCCCGGTGCCGGTACCGCCACCCTCTCCTGCGGTGACAAACACCATGTCCGCGCCCCGGAGCGCGTGCTTGATCTGGTCGTAGCTCTCCTCCGCCGCGGCCTTCCCGACGGTGGGCTCCGCGCCGGAGCCGAGGCCTTGCGTCAGCTCGCGGCCGATGTGGATCTTCGTCTCGGCATCCGAGATCTGAAGCTGCTGCACATCGGTATTGACCGCGACGAACTCGACCTGGTTGATGCCGGCATCGATCATCCGGTTGACGGCATTCAGACCTGCGCCGCCGACGCCGACGACCTGAATCTTCGCGAGGTACGAACCCAGCGCTCCCGCACGCGCGGGATGCAAGCGCGGGGCGGGCTCGGGCATCGGCTCGATGTAACGCGTGACCGGTGGCTCGGGGATGTACGCCGGCGGCGGAGTCGGCTCGGGTGTCGGATCCGGAGCCGGCGGCGCCGGCGGCGGGATCGGCTCGGGCAGCGACGGTTCGGGCGTGGGATCGGGACGCGGCGGTGCCGGCGTCTCGACTTCGTCCTCCCACGTCGGAACGTGCTCGACCGTCGACTCGTGCGGCTCTTCGGCGGGTGCGGCGGGCGCTCCCTGTTCCTGCTGGCGCTGCGCCGCCTCCGTTGCCTTGAAGAGCTCCGCGAGTGGGCCCTCACGCATGCTCGCGCGCTTTCGCGCCATTGAGCACCTCCTTCGCGAGGTCGCGGTACAGCTGCGCAGCGTCGCCGCTCGGCTCGTAGCCCAGCACGGACTGGCCCTTCACGGGAGCCTCCGCATACCGGATCGTCTTGCGGATCTTCGTCTTGAAAACGAGATCGCCGAAGTTCTCCTTGAGGATGTCGACCGCTTCCTTCGAGTGCAGCAGGCGCTTGTCGTACATCGTCGGCAGGATCCCCTGGATCTCGACGTCCGGGTTCAAGTTCTCGCGGATCATGGAGAGAGTGTTCTCCAACTGGACCAGCCCGCGCAAGGAGAGGTACTCACACTGGACGGGAACGATCACGCCGTTCGACGCGACGAGCGCGTTGATCGTCAGCAGCCCGAGCGACGGCGGCGTGTCGATGAGGATGTAGTCGTACTTCGGCTTGACGCTCACGAGCGCCTTCTCGAGGGCGCGCTCGCGTCCGATCATCGACGAGAGTGCAAGCTCGGCGCCGGCGAGGTCGATCGACGACACGGCGACGTCGACCTCGGCCACGCGGACGATCTCCTCGATCGGAAGCTTGTGGACGAGCACGTCGAACATCGACCGCTCGATCTCGTCCGGATTCCAACCCTGGCTCATGGTCAGGTTGCCCTGGGGATCCAGATCGACGAGCAGGACCTCATAGCCCTTCTCCTTGAGGGCGACTCCGAGGTTCAGCGTGGTTGTGGTTTTCGCCACGCCGCCCTTTTGGTTGGCGAATGAGATGACCCGGCCCAAAGGGGATCCCTTCTTAGTCGACGTGGTCCGTGTGTTGGGACGCGGAAGTAGGCGTGAGAGCCCCATAGGGCGCTCTTTCGGGCCAGGATAGCGGGTTCCTCCCGATATCCCGCATGATCACGGGACTCTCGGACGCCGCGGTCTAGTGCTCTACGCGCTTTCGACCGCGAGCGCGATCCGGAGCGTGTAGCTGAGCCTGGCCGAGACGCTGCTGACGAGGCGGACGTCGCAGGTCGCCGGGCCCAGGTTCGGGATGTCGAACGTCCGCCTGGCCTGGCCCTTGCCGAACGTCCGGGTCACGAGGACATTGTCGTCGCAGACGAGCTGTGCGCGGGCGCGGATGCCCTTGCGCTTCGCGTTGGAGATCGTGGCGGCGACGGTCACGCGGCGACCCGGACCGAGGAGCCCGAACGGGACGCTGAAGCCGTCGCGCGGCGCGAGCGTTCCGCGCCGGCTGAGAATGAGCGGGACCTCGGGCGCAAACGGAAGAGCCGCGGCCGGCTTGCCCAGCTCGGCGAACAGAGCTGCCTCGAGGTTGGCATCGGGCGGGCTCAGCCATTTCATGATCCCGTAACGGTTGTGGGTGTGGATGTACGCGTAGTCCTCGGCGAAGATCTCGCCGATGCCGTGGCTCCAGCCGAGCGAGTAGTCGAACGCCACCTGATGGGCGGCGAGCAACGACTCCATCCCCCGCGCCGCCCACCAGGTCGGCGTCCCGTTCAGCTCGGGGACACCTGGAACCCGCCAGTACGTGTCGAGGTGATGTCCGTACTCGTGCAGGAGAACGGTTTCCAGGAGCCTGCTCTTCCCCGCACGAACGATCATCGTCGGGGGACTCCGGTCGTAGCACGCTGCTGCCTCCGCACCGCCGCAGAACGCCTGGATCTGCGGTTCGGGGACGATGATGATCCTGACGTCGCTGATCTCGTTCCCGTGTGCCGCGGCGCGCAGGACGCTCGCGTACCACTCGGTGTCGACGGCGGGCGCGCGTACGTCGAAGGTGATCGGCCGGCCCTGGTCGTCGTGCGAGGTGATGACCGCAGCGTTCGCGCCGGCGGCACCTGCGACGGCAAAGGCTGCGAGGAGCGCAGCGAGGACACGACCCCGGAACACGAGCGTCATAGAACCACGCCCGCCTAAGAGCCGCGTAGGTACTAGGCCGGAAGAACGGTCGTGCCGGCTGCCCGGGCCCGCATCGCGGCGGGGCGGAAGCGTGTGAAGAGCATCCAGATCCCTGCGGCGCCGACCAGAGCGGCCCCGACGAGGATGACCATTCCCTGGGCGGCCACGGCGAAGGCGAAGGCCTCGGACTTGGGCACGCCGCCGATGATGAGGATCGCAGCGCCGGCGCCGGCCTGTGTGGCGGCACCCGCGGGGGCGATCGGCAAGGCCGCGGAAGCGGCGGAGGCGCAGAGGAAGGCCAGCGCGAGCGGGAACGAGGCGCCGACGGAAAGAGCGTTGAACAGGACGAAGACGGCGAGGCCACGAAGGGCCCACGAGATCGAGATCAGGAACCAGGCCTGCGAGGCGGAGCGCGGGCAGGCGGTGTGATCCTTCAGCCAGCGACCGACTTTCCAGCGGTTGACGAAGTCCGTCTTGGCGATCTTCGGGAGATAGAGGACAAGCACTGCTGCTGCGACTCCTGCGGCCGCGACGAGGGCGAAGCCCGCCTGGACGCCGCCGTGATGCGAAGCCGCGGCCGCGATCGACGCCATCGGCGCCAGGGCGACGCTGTCGAGCAGGCCGACGATGATCAGGGTGAGGCAGATCGCGCCCAGACCGGCGGTCTTCTTGCCGGGGCCGCGGCGCACGACCGCGATGCGGATCGCCTCGTCGAAGCGTCCCGGAAGAGCGACTCCACCGACGGAGGCGGCTCCACCGGCAGCGGCCAGCGTCAGAGCCTCAGGGCGCTCCCCTTCAGGGAAGAGACGCTGCCAGCCCCACGCCTTGAAGGCGTAGGCGAAGAGGAGAAGGATTCCGGCCGCGACCACGAGCAGCGGATCGGCGTTGGCGAGCGGCCAGCCCGAGTGTGCGAAGTGCAGGGCGGTCAAGGTGGCTGCGACAAGCGCCCCGGAGACGAAAACCGCGTTGAGACAGATTCGGAATCTCCGAGAACCTGCGAGACGACGCGCTCTCCCCATACGAGGAGATATCGGGAACTCCGCTAGGAGGCTAATGACGCGAATGAGGGACTGCTTTCGTGGTGAGGCCGGGACCGAGACGTGGAGCGAACTGAGTTCTGCGGGAGGGACGTCAGTCCTCGGGCTCTCCATCATCGTAGCCCAAGGCCTCCAGCCTCGTAATCAGCCCGACCCCCCGCCAGTAGATCTTGTCCGACCGGGGGTAGTAGCAAACGTCGTTCGGCTCCCGGGTCCCGTAGACGAGGAAGGTGATTCCTTCGTCCCCGGCCCGGAGGAAGTGAGCGATTCCGGTGCTCGGTGGCCTCCAGATGACGTCCCCTGCGCGGATCTCGTGCTCTTCTCGCTCGGTGTCCTCGGCGCGGACGGGAGAGGGCCAGAGCTCGAGCGTCCCGCCGCCTTCGAGGATGACGAAAACCTCCTCGTCCGCGGAGTGAAGATGTGGCGGCGCTCCCCACTGCCCAGGTTCGAGGTGACCCCAGTTGAGACCGCCGAGGACTGCACCTGCCTTTCTCGCAACGACCACCCACTTTCCCGACTCGCCCTCGTAGTCGGGCTCGATTGCTTCGAGGCGGACTATGTTCGGCTTGCTCGCAGTCGGGTTGGAAATGAGCTTCCGCGCGATGGGGCTGACGAAGGCAAGGACCGTAAGACCGTCTTTGCCTGCGCGCAACAGATGACCACGGTCCTGCACGAGTCGCACGCCGCAATCGCCGGGACGAACCTCTGATTTCTCTGGGCCGTTCTCCCACCAACCTGAGCCTTCGAGGACGTAGACGATCTCTTCGACCGGCGCCTCGGACTGCGCCGCGGTCTCCTCCGGCGCAATCTCCAGTCGGACCAGACCCACGTTGAGGGCGCCCGCGGCTAGACCGACGTCCTGACCAGCTTCAACATCGGCCCAGCGGACAATCACTCGAGTTCTTCGCCGTCCCAGTAGTCGAGTTGCTC
>JALYST010000230.1 GCA_030854665.1 Actinomycetota bacterium | reverse complement strand
CGGGCTGTTCCCTGCGCTGTCAGGAAGGGGTGGCGATAGGCCTCGGCTTGCTCGAGCGCCGTCTCGGCACTCGCGTGGTACGCGAACGAGAAGCTGTGCGGCCCTCGTAATTGCGCTGCCGGGATCGCCAGTGCGGGCCCGCAGGATCCTCACGCCACGGGTGCTGGATGCGGCTGATCAAACCTGTGGAACGGAGCACGGTCAGTGCGAGCTCGTCGCCGGCCACTTCGTACTCCGTGACGTGGTCGAGGAGCAGCGCAACACCGCCCGCTGCGACGAATGCGGCCGCCGGGTACGTGGGGATCGCGACCTCACCGTAGCCACCCTCCGGTTCGAGCCCGCGCTCGACGATTCCGAACTGGCCCTCCGCGTACGAGCGATCAGCCGGCTCGCGCAGCGGGACGTGCACGCGGACGCGCTGGTCGTCGCAAGGATTGTCGAAGTCGATGCGAACGCGGACGAACGGCTCGCCGGCGCGCTGTTCGAAGCGCGTCTGCGTCTCGACCCGCATTCCCTCCCACATGTAGGTGCGGTGGAGGACGTCAACGCGACGGAGCCGTCCCTGCTCGATCGTCTCGAAACGCTCGTCGAGCGGAGCCTCGACCAGGACGTCGCCGGGAGGCGGTGCGTAGTTGTAACTGTCGCCTACGTCCCCCCCGCGAACGATCCGTGTCAACTGAGAGACTTCGACGGAAGGCCATGTCTCAGGGACAGTCCCCTGGACACGTACTGGACGGACACTCGTCCAGCCCAGGGGCGGGGCGGTAACTACTGCGACGATGTTGCGTTTCGGGCGCGCCACGACCTGCAGAGTCCACTCGCCCTCCGCTGTCGCGAGTGTGATCTCACGGACGAGTTGCTCGACGTCGAGCCGCTCCGGGTCCGGTTCGTCGCCGACCTCCAGCGTCGCGCGCCCGTCTTCGATCCGGAAGCCGTTCAAGATGCGGCCGAAGAGCTCGCGCCCATGCAGGCGGCGCGCAATCACGAGCGGGACGTCGGCGCCGGCCACCTTCGTCTCCCACAGCAGCGGTTCCTGGCGGCCGGTCTCCTGCGTCGGTACCCGCGCACCGTCGGGAAGCTCGAGCTCAACCGCCTCCCAGTCGTCGGGAACGACGACCTCGAGCTCGACGAGGTCGGAACGCTCGTGAGGCGACGGGTTCACGATCGCGAACGCGCCGCGCGGCACCTCCGCGGCGATGCGAGCAACGGCACGCCCCGCGAGTTCGCGCCCGATCTGCTCGGCCTCCGCGTAGCGCACGAGAACCTGCCCGGACACGTCGTCCGCCGAGCAGCCGCAGATCGAGTCGTGCGCGGAGTTCTGGAACATGCGCGTCCACGCCTGCGTGAGGAAAGGCTTCGGCCAGTCGCCTCCGTACAGAGCCTGCAGCGGCTCGGCGTAGCGTTCGAGCCACCGCTCGGCGCGCGCGCACGCCGCCTTCAGGTCGATCCGGGCGGACACGACACCTGGCAGCAGGTTCGCGCGTGCGCCGGAGCGCATCTCGCCGTGCCAGTGCGACAACCCGTCGGCGGACGCCTCGGCGAGATAGTCCGCGAGCGTGCCGACGACGGCGCCCGCGGGAATGCGCGCCGCAAAGTCATGCACGAGCGGCATGTGGTCCGTGCCGACCATCCCGAGCACGTCGTCGTCCCGATACCACGGGCGGAAGCGCTCCTCGAACGCTCCGACCGGCGGGTCACCCGGGACGTCGAAGAGGCCCGCCGCGTTCCCGTAACCCGCCGGCAGGTACTCGGCCACGACCGTCGAGCCGTCCAGCCCCTCCCAGACGAACCGATGGAAGTCGACGGCCGACGGAACTCCCCGCCACACCACTGCCGTCTCGATCCCGGCGAGGCGGAGGATCTGCGGCATCTGCGCGATGTGACCGAACATGTCCGGCAGGTAACCGACAGGCATTGCGCTCCCGAAGTGCTCGGCGCGTCGCAAGCCGGCCTCCAGATTGCGTACCGTCGTCTCGCCGCCGACGAGGAACTCGTCCATGAGCGTCTGCCATGGGCCGATCGCCAGGCGGCCCGATTGCACGAGCGCGCAAATCCGCTCCTCTGCCTCGGGCCGGATCTCGAGGTAGTCGTCCACCGTCGCCAACTGGCCGTCGAGCGTGAACCGGAGCCGCTCGTTGCTCTCGAGCTGTTCGAGCACCTCGTCGACGACGTCCACGAGCGAGATCCGGAACGACTGGAACGGCCGGTACCACTCCCGGTCCCAGTGCGTGTGCGGAACGAGGAAGAGGCTCAGGTCTTGACTGAGCCCGCGAGGAGGCCCTGCACGAAGTAGCGCTGCAACGAGAAGAACACGATGAGCGGAAGGAACATCAGCAGGAACGAGGCCGCCGCGAGCAGGTTGTACTCCTGGCCGTAGGTCGAGAGCAGGTACGGGATCCGCACCGTCATCGGCTGCTTGGAGGGATCGGACACGAAGATCAGCGCCATCAGCAGGTCGTTCCAGACCCAAAGGAACTGGAAGATCCCGAACGACGCGAGGGCGGGCACCGACAGTGGTACGACGATGCGGCGGAAGATCGACAGGTTCGAGGCGCCATCGATCCGCGCGGCCTCGATTAAGTCCTTGGGCAGCGTGATGAAGAAGTTACGCAGGAGGAAGACAGCGAGCGGCAAGCCGAAGGCAGTGTGTGCGAGCCAGATCCCGTAATAGTGGTTGTTGAGGTGGCCGTTGTTGGCGAAAAGCTTCAGCAGCGGCACGAGCGACGTCTGAATCGGAACGATCATCAGGGCAACGATGATCAGAAAGAGCGTGTCACGGAACGGGAACGGCACCCATGCGAATCCGAACGCTGCCAGGGCGCCGAGCGTGAGCGGTAGGATCGTGGCGGGCACGGTGATGATGACGCTGTTCACCCAGGCATGGCCCATCCCGGTCGCGTTGATGACGGCGTCGTAGTTCTTCAGCGTCCAGTCCCACTGCGTGAGCGAATGCCACCAGCCGCTCGAGGCGATCGCCGGCGGCTTGCGGAAAGACGTGATCGCGAGACCAACGGTGGGAACGAGCCAGAGGAGCGAGATCCCAACAAGCACGATGTGGAGCGGCGTCCGGGTGAGGACGCGCACGATGCGTTCGCTGCGCGTCTGCGTCCCGATCCGAACCGTCGAGTCGACGGTCGCCATCAGGCCACGACCTTTTCGCTGCGGAAACGGCGGACGTTCAGAACCATCACGGGCGCGATCAGCACGAGCATGATCACCGCGACCGCGGCGCCGTAGCCGGGGCGGCCGTTGTGGAACGTCTCCTCGTACATCGTGAACGCGATCACGCGGCTGGACGTCCCAGGTCCGCCGCCCGTCATCACGTAGATGATGTCGAAGACCTTGATCACGTTGATAAAGAGCCAGATCGTCACGACCGAAAGCGGCAGGCTGAGCATCGGCAGCATGATGCGGCGGAAGATATTCCATTCACCGGCGCCGTCGACGCGTGCTGCCTCCATGATCTCGGCGGGAATCCCCTTGATCGCCGCCGACAGCACGACCATCACGAAGCCGACGGACGCCCAGACGTAGGCGAAGATAAGCGCGTAGTTGACGAGATCCGGTCGCCCGAGCCAGGCGATCGGATGAAAGCCGCTGTCGAAGCCGCGCAGAACCGCGTTGAGGACGCCGATGTCCGGGTCGGGGCTGTAGACGAAGAGCCAGATGATCCCGACCGCGGTTGCCGCGATCGCCATCGGCACGAAGATCACCGTCTTGACTACGCGTTCGTAGCGAACGCGAACGGCAAGCACCGCGAGGCCGAGCCCGATGATCAGCGAGACGCTGATGTAGAAGATCACCCAGCGGAGGTTGTTGATCAGGGCGCCGCCGGGCGGGAACTTGCTCAGGTCGAGGAAGTCGGGATCGTTCGTCAGCAGCTGCTTGAAGTTGTCGATCCCGAGGTAGTGAAAGAAGCCGAAATGAAAGTCACCTTCGTAGAACGCGAGCCGGATGGTGTAGTACGCGGGGTAGATCAGGAAGATCGCGAGCACGACGAGCGCCGGCATCACGAACAGCACTCCCTGTAAGCGTTCGAAGCCCGACCAGAGCCGCACTCGCCGACCCTCGCTCGGTGGCGGAGCTGCGACCGGAGTTGGAAGCGGCTGCGTGCTCATTCGTCCGCGATGAAGCAAAGGTGACGGCGCCCGTTGCCGGGCGCCGCCACGCAATCGAGGCCTAGAACTGGCCCTGGATCTTCTTCTGGAACGTGGACATGATGCTCTTGATGTTGCCCGGCTTCTGGATCACGTCCTGGAGCGCGAAGCCCCATGTGTCACCGAACGCTCCCGGAAGCAGGTCGGAACCGTCGAACAGGAACGTCTTCGCCGATGCGAGCTGCTGGACCTCGGCCCGTACGAGCGGGCTCGGGTAGGCGCTCGCAGGTACCTTCTTGTTCGGCGAGGTGACTGCGTTCGTCGAGACCCAGATCCTCCCAGCGGCCCCGGTCGAGATGTACTTCAGGAACGCTCGCACATCGGCGTTGTCCTTGAACGCCGCCGCGAAGTCGGCCGCGCCGACGACCGGATGGTCGAGGGACGGCTTGATCGTCGGCCACGGGAAGTCGCCGATCGTTTTCCCGGCCTTCAGACTGGGGTTCACCTGGCCGGTTGCGATACCACCGACGAAGCCGCCCTCGAAGAAGAGCTGCGCCTTCGGGCTTGTTCCGAACACGTCGGTGATGCTGCCGACGAAGCTCTGACCGAGGACGCCCTGGACGCCGTTGAGGACATACTTGTTGTTGATGATCTGCGTCATGATCCGCGCCGCGTTGGCGACGGAGGGATCGGTGAACTTCAGCTTGCCGGTGAACAGCGCCTGATATTTCGCAGGCCCCGCGGTCCGGGCGTAGATGTTCTCGAACCAGTCGGTGAGGGTCCACTGGCTCTGCTGCGGACCTGCGCCGACAGACCACGGCACGAGTCCCTTCGCCTTGTACGCCTTCGTGATCGCGAGTAGCTGCGCCCACGTCTTCGGGATCTTCAGCTTGTACTTTTTGAACGAGTCCGGCTTGTACCAGATGACGCTCTTCGAGTTCGCCTTGGCTGGGACGCCGTAGAGCTTCCCGCCTGAGCTACCGAGCTTCAGCCATCCCGACGAGTAGTTCCCCGACATGTACGAGTTGCTCAACCCCAGGCTTGCGAGTGTCTTCAACGCGCCGGCCTTCGCCAGCGTGCCGATGTAGCCGGGACGCGGCAGGATCCCGACGTCCGGCGGATTCCCCGCGGCAATACGGGTCCGAACCTCGGGGATGAAGTCACGGGCCGAGGTGTACTCGACCTTGATGCCGGTGTCCTTCGTAAACGCGGCCGTGACTTTTAGAAACGCGTCCCTCTCGCTTCCGCCCCAGAGCGAGAGAACCTCGATAGAACCTGCACTGCGCTTCGTCGGCTTTGCACTGATCGCTGTCGCCGTCAATCCGGCGGCAAGAACGGCAAGTGTGACGGCCGATGCAATGAGTGACCTCCGTCGCTTCACTCGAACCCTCCTCCTCTTGTAGACCCCACTGTCTGTACCGATGCTATCGCCAACGGGCCTGGCTCAGTCCCGTGCGGTGAGATTCAGCTCCGTCTCGGGGTCAAAAACATGAAATTTGTCCAGCTGGATCGCGAACTCGACGTTCTCGCCGGCCTGCACCTTCTTGTCTGACGGTACGAGGGCAACGATCTCGTGACCCTCCGACTTGGCATGAATCAGCTCTTCGTGCCCCAGGTACTCGACGACGTCGATCTGCGCGGGAATGCGGACCGCACCCGAGCTGCCGTGGTCGTTCAGCTGGAGGTCCTCCGGACGGAAGCCGATCAGGAGGTCACGGCCTCGGTTCTGTGCGGCGGCCTTGGCCGCTTTGCCGGAGAGCTCGAGCGTCGTGCCGCCCAGCCTGAGGGTGCCATCGTCGGCCTTCGCGGTCGCGAAGTTCATCGCGGGTGAGCCGATGAAGGCGGCAACGAAGACGTTGACAGGATTGTCGTAGAGCTCCGGCGGCGTGCCGATCTGCTGCAGGACGCCCAGGCTCATGACGGCGATGCGGTCTCCCATCGTCATCGCCTCGACCTGATCGTGCGTCACGTAGACGGTCGTCGTCTCGAGTCGCCGCTGCAAGCGGAGGATCTCTGCGCGCGTCTGCACGCGCAGCTTGGCGTCGAGGTTCGAGAGCGGCTCGTCCATCAGGAACGCCGCAGGCTCGCGCACGATCGCCCGTCCGAGCGCGACGCGCTGGCGCTGCCCGCCCGAGAGCGCCTTCGGCTTCCGGTCGAGCAGCTTCTCGAGGTCAAGGACCTTCGCGGCTTCCTCGACGCGGCGCTTGATCTCCTGCTTCGGCGTCTTCAGCAGTTTGAGGCCGAACGCGAGGTTGTCGAAGACCGTCATGTGCGGATAGAGCGCGTAGGACTGGAACACCATCGCGATGTTCCGGTCCTTGGGCGGCACGCGGTTGACGACGCGTGCGTCGATCTTGATTTGCCCCGCCGTGATCTCCTCGAGCCCCGCGAGGCATCTGAGGGCCGTGGTCTTCCCGCAGCCCGAAGGCCCGACGAGGACGAGGAACTCGCCGTCCTTGATCAAGAGGTTGAGGTCGTTGACGGCGACCGTGCCGTCGGCATAGGCCTTGGTCAGGTGGTCGAACGTGACGGTCGCCATGCGCCGCGGATGCTAACCGGTGAGAGCTTCCGCGCAAAGGCGCTGGAAGTGGGCGACTAACTGCTCGCTCTCCGAGAGGAGCCGCCCTTCGGTCAGGATTCCCGAGCGAACGCCTCGCTGCACTCCCTCCACGAGGGCACGGTCCTCGGTGCCGACCTGGTTGTCGAACGCGAGCAACTCGTCGATCCAGGCCTGATCCACGTCAGGCGCGAAGAAGTAATCGAGAAACCGCGCTGTCCGCTCGGGGGCAATCGGGAGCATGGGCCCGCACGACAGGTTCGGGTGTCCGGGAAAGACGTTCAGTCCGAAATTCGGCCAGAGGAAGTGAAACTGGCTGCGCGGCACCTCCCCGTTCGCGAGGAACGAGTCGCCGTTCTGGCGGAGGAAACCGACCTGGCTGGACACGAGACCGCTTGCTTCTAACCGGTACGTGTCCGGTGAAACGTCGACGGCGGCGCTGAATCGTGGGTGGGCGACGGCGCAGTGGTAGCACTCGAGAAAGTTCTCGCACGAGATCTTCCAGTTCGCTTCGAGCTCGAACTCCGCACGGAAACGGAACTCCAGCGCATCGACGTCGAGGATCTCGGCCAGGTGCGCCGGCACGTCCCCGAGCGCTTCCGCAAGTGGAGCTGCATCGGGATCGGGATTCACGAACACGAACGGGCCCCAGGTGTCGGTCTGGATCTGCCTGAGCCCGAGCTCGCCGGCGTCGAACCCCGGCTCACGATCCGAGCGTGGCGCTGCCCGCAGTTGCCCGTCCAGCGCGTAGGTCCAGGCGTGGTAGGGGCATTGCAGCGTCTCGCGCGTCCCGGATCCGCTCGCCACGACGTGCCCGCGGTGACGGCAGACGTTGAGGAAGGCCCGCAGCTCTCCGTCGCGCGCGCGAGTAACTACTACAGGGATCTGGCCGGCGGCGGAGGCGAAGAAGCCTGTCTCCGCGATCTGGCCCATGTGGCCCACGTACTGCCACGCGCGGGCGAAGATCCGCTCGCCCTCGCGTCGCAGGACATCCGGATCCGCGTACCACGCCCAGGGCAGAGACCTTTCCATTGCCGAGAACTGTAATCTCCGCGCCGTGGCCGTCACAGAAACGCGAAAGCTGCCGCTCATGGAGCAGTTCTTCGCAGTCCGCCGCTTCGCCGCGGCCCTGGCTTTCACGGCCGACGGGTCGGAGTTGCTGTTCGCCAGCAACATGTCCGGGCAGTTCAATCTCTGGCGCGTTCCCGTCACTGGTGGCTGGCCGGCCCAGCTGACTGCTTTCACGGACGAGACGTTGCGTGGCGTGGGGGTGTCGCCGACCGACGGCCGGATCGTGCTCTGCGCCGACCACGATGGAGACGAGTTTCATCAGCTCTACCTGCTCGACTCCGAGCGCGGCTGGCCGGTCAAGCTCACCGACGAGCCGGAGGTTCAGCACAACGTCGGCGGTGACGCATGGTCTCCCGACGGGACGATGTTCGCCTACGCCGCGAACGCGCGCAAGCCGACCGACATGGAGGTCTGGGTGCGCGACGTCGCGAGCGGCGAGACCCGTCCGGTCTTCGGTGAGGGCAAGTTCTCGGTTCCTGGAAGCTTCTCTCCCGACGGGTCGAAGCTGTTAACGCTCGACTTCCGGAACAACAGTGACACGTCGATTCACCTGGTCGACCTGGAGACCAGGGAAACGCGCGAGCTCACGCCGCACGACGACGACGCGATCTTCGTCTCCGGCCCGTGGGCAGCGGACGGCTCCGGCTTCTACATGCTCACCGACGCCAGCAGCGAGTTTCGCGGCCTTGCGTTCTACGACCTCGCGTCGGACCGCTACGAATGGGTCGAGGAGCCGACGCACGACGTCGATGACGTCAGCGCGTCCGGTGACGGGCGTGTGCTCGCCTGGCTCGTGAACGACAA
>JALYST010000211.1 GCA_030854665.1 Actinomycetota bacterium | reverse complement strand
CGGCCGCATCGTGCGAGACGAAGACGATCGTGCCGCCTCGCTGTTTGAACTCGAAGATCTTGCCGAAGCACTTGCGCTGGAACTGCTCGTCGCCGACCGCGAAGACCTCGTCCAGCAGCAGCACGTCTGCGTCGATGTGCGCCGCGATCGCAAAACCGAGGCGCATGTACATCCCGGATGAGTACGTGCGCACAGGCAGGTCGATGAACTCCACGAGACCGGCGAAGGCAACGATCTCGTCCAGCTGCTCGCGCACGTAGGCGCGCTTGAGACCATGGATCGAGCCGTTGAGGAAGACGTTCTCACGGCCGGTCATATCCGGATGGAAGCCGGCACCGAGCTCGAGGAGGGAACCGACGCGCCCGCCGACCTCGACCGTACCGGACGTGGGCTTGATGATCCCTGAGAGGAGGCGCAGGAGCGTCGTCTTGCCGGAACCGTTGCGTCCGACGAGCCCGATCGCGCTGCCGGGATCGACGTGGAAGGACACGTCATCGAGCGCCCGCACCTCCGTAGGCCGCGACCGGCGGCGCGCGATGACGACGTCCTTCAGCCTTCGCGCCTCACGGGGATAGACCTTGAAGTGCCGCGAGGCATGCTGGGAGGCGATCTCGCCGGGTCGGATCACGCTTCCGAGGGTACCGCGAGCACCCGTCGCACCAGCCCGGCGAGCACCTGCACAAACGCCGGGTCGGCATTCGGCATCTCGATCCTCCGAAAGCCCAGACCGAGCGCTTCGGCCTGCTCCGCGGCCTCGTGGTCGAGATCCCAGCGGATCTCGAGATGGTCGGCGACGAAGCCGACCGGGCAGACCAGCACTTCGCGAAATCCGTCGTCGTGCAGCTCCTTGAGGTGGTCGAGGATATCGGGCCCGAGCCACAGTTCGCCGGTCTGCGACTCGCTCTGGAAAGAGAACGACCATGTCTCGAGCGCTGCGCGCTCTGCAACCAGCTGGGACGTCTCGAGGAGCTGATCCTTGTACGGGTCGCCAGCCTCCAAGATGCGCGCCGGCAACGAGTGAGCCGTGAAGACAACATGCACGTCCGTTCCGCGCACCCGGTCGGCTAGCAAGTCGATGAACCCTGGCTCGTCGTGCCAGCTCTCGATGAACGCGAGCTCGGCTCGGCCGCCGAGTCCGCGTTCCAACTGTTGCCGGTAGCCCGCGATGGACATCGACGAGTAGTGCGGCGCCAGAACCAGGCCAACCACCGTCGCCGCGCCGCATGCAACCGCGGCCTCCGCAGCCTCCGCGATGCGCGGCGTCCAGTGCTTCATGCCCGTGAACACCGGGACGTCTCTCAGTTCGCGCGCCAGCGCAGCGCGTGTCTCCTCGGTGATTGCGTTCAGCGGCGATCCGTCTTCGATCCCGAGCCTGCGGTAGCGCTCGACGAGATCCGCCATCAGCTCGGCGGGAATGGGACGGCCGCCGCGGATGTCGGAGTAGTACGCCGGAACGTCGGCCAGCCGCTCCGGCGAGCCGTACGCCATGAGCACGACCGCCGCTTTCACACGCGCGCTTCCACGGTCGCCTCGTGCACGAATTCCGTCAGACGCCCGAGAACGGCCGGGTCTGTATTGGGTGGCACTCCGTGCCCAAGGTTGAATACATGACCCGGCCGCCCTCCAGCACGCGCGAGAATAGCGCGGGTTTCGGCCTCGATTCGCTCCCACGGACCCAGCAAAACCGCGGGATCGAGGTTGCCCTGCACGCCCCGCTCCTCGCCCACATCCGCCCAGCCTCGATCGAGCGGGACACGCCAGTCGAGGCCGATCACGTCGCCGCCTGCCTCGGCCATCGACGGCAGCAAGGTCGCCGTGCCCGTGCCGAAATGAATCGTCGGCACGTCGACCGCGGCGAGTATGCGTGCCGAGTACGGCGCCACGAACTCCTGGTAGTCCGACGGCGAGAGCGCCCCGACCCACGAGTCGAAGACCTGAATCACGTCGGCCCCGGCGCGCGCCTTCGCCACGACGTAGCGGGCGAACACGTCCGCGAGCTTCTGCATCAACGCGTGCCACGTGTCGGGCTCGCGATACATCATCGCCTTGACGGCCGCGAACTCACGACTCGGCTTCCCCTCGATCAGGTATCCCGCAACGGTGAACGGTCCGCCGCAAAACCCGATGACGGCCTGGTCGTCGCGCAACGCTGCGCGAACGAGCCGCACAGCCTCGAGAATCGTGGGCACGGACTCCTCCGGCTCCGGGACGACAAGGCGTTCCACGTCGGCGCGGGTGCGCACCGGCTCGGAGATCACCGGGCCGACGTTGTCGACGAGGTCGACCTCCACGCCCATGCCGAGGACGGGGAACATGATGTCCGTGAACATCACCGCCGCGTCGACGTCGTGACGGCGAACAGGCTGCAGCGTCACCTCGGCGCAGAGCTCCGGCTCCGCGACGATGTCGAACAGGCCGTAACGCTTCCGCAACTCGCGGTACTCCGGCAGCGAGCGGCCGGCCTGGCGCATGAACCAGACAGGCGTGCGCTCGACGGACTCCCGCCGGCACGCCCTCACGAGGAGCGGTTCCACGCCACGTAGGCTAGTCCGGCTCTGGAAGCGGTCGGTGACCATCCCGTTCCTGCCGGCCCGCTCGCGGTGCGCTGGCTCGGCTACGAGCTGGAGCCGCCGCAGGCGGGAGCGCTGACTCGCGCTCGGGTCCAGCTCGAGAATGCCGGCACCGCGCCCTGGCGCAGCCTCAATCTCTCGTACCACTGGCTGGACGCCCGCGGCAACCCAATCCTCTGGGACGGGCTTCGTTACGAGGTCGGTGCCGCACCCGGCGAGCGCATCGAACGAGAGCTCGGCCTCCGTGGCCCGATCCCGCCCGGCCCGTACCGCCTCGCCTTCGACCTGGTGGACGAGCAGCGCTTCTGGCTTGCCGAGCTCGGCAATTACTCCCCGCACCTCGACGTCGAGGTTGCGCCTCGCGACGCTGCGGCGGCACGTGCGCACCTTCCCCCGAACGCCGACCTCGACCCCGACTGGGAGGAGCGGGTCTACGCGGCGCACATGGAGGGATACGCAGCAGTCAGTGGGTCGATCGACGCACGGCGGCCGCCACCGGAGCTCGAGCCGTACGCGCCGGGCGGCGGACGGAATCCCGCGTTCACGCATCCCCTCGTCCTACCTTCGTTGCTCCCACCGCTCGAGCCGAACACCGAGGTTGCGGGCCTGCCGGCGTGGCAGCCCGAAGGCGACGAGCCCTGGGTCTACGACGCGCGGATCAGACTTCGACTGCGATCTGGTCGTTGACGCGGTTGAAGACGAACGCGCCGAGCGCGAGAGCGAAGACAGCAGCGACGACCGTGTAGATCGTGTCCCCGAGCCCGGGCAAACGGCCGTAGAACAGTGGATCCCGCAGCGCCTCCACCAGCGGCGAAAGCGGATTCCCCCAGTGGATGAGCTGAACGACCCAGTCCCGCCGGGCAATCTGCGGATCGTTGAGCGGATAGAGCACGGGCGTCAGGAAGAAGAGCGGCAGCAGCAGCGCCGACACCAGGAACTCGAGATCGCGGAACAACACGTTCAGCGAGGCGATCGCGAGCGCAAGACCGCACGTGACCGCAACGACCGCCAGCCCCAGCGGCAGTGCGAGCCACTCGGTCGCCCGCACTCGCGGCAGCAGCGCGAAGTTCACGGCGAGCAGGACGACGAGCATGACCCCGAAGCTGATCAGGTGCGTCGCGACGACCGAGAGCGGCAGCAGCTGTCGCGGGAAACGCGTCTTTCGAATGAGATTGGCGTTGTCCAGCATCGACCGGGACGCCGCCTGCACCGAGGTCGCGAAGAAGATCCAGGCCGACAGCCCGACGAGCAGGAAGAGCGCGTAGTGCCCCTCCGACCCGAACGGGGTCTTCCAGAGGATCGAGAACACGAGCAAGTAGACGGCCATGAGGAGGACGGGATTCGCGAGCGTCCAGGCCAGGCCGAGGAGCGAGCCCCGGTACTTCGCCTGGACATCCCGGCGAAAGAGGTTCCCGAACAGCTCGCGGTAGCGGACGAGATCC
>JALYST010000035.1 GCA_030854665.1 Actinomycetota bacterium | reverse complement strand
GTGCTCGATAGGGACCTTTCCCGCGCCTTCGCGGACGCGATCCACGACGTTCTTTCGCAGCCAGCCCGACCTTTGCTGCGGGTGCGTTGCGAGGATGATCTCGTCCACCGAGGGCTCGAGCTGGGCGAGTGCGTCGCGCACCGCCGTCACGGGATCGGAGTCCACGACGAGCCCGTGGGCGGAGATGCCCTCGTCTCGCAACATCGAGAGGGTCCGGTCGAGCCGTCTCCCGGCTGCCGCGCGGCGTGTGTCCTCATAGACCACGTAGCCGCGCTGCGGTTGGCTGACCGGAGCGATAACCGTCACCTGGAGATCGCCCGAGCCCTTTCGCTGCTCCACCGCTGCGATGAGCTTGCGTCCGGTGACTGTCTCGTTGGCTATGACGAGCAGGTGCATCAGTGGCTCCTAACCTCTGTCTCGGTCGCCGCCCCGTCGCCGTTCAAGACAGCGTGACGCGCGCCTGGAACGCCGTACTCGTACGGATTTCCCACCACCTGCGGAATCTCGTCGAAGTTGAAGATCGGGGGCGGCGACGAGACCTGCCATTCGAGTGTCAGTGCGCGCCAGGGGTTCGCTTCGGCGGGAGCGCCGCGGCGCATGCTCGTGACCATGTTGTAGAGGAACACGATCGTGGATGCGCCGAGGGCGAAAGACGCGACCGAGATGAACAGGTTGAAGTTAGCGAACTGCGGTGCGTAGTCCGAGACCCGGCGCGGCATGCCCTGCGTCCCGATCAGGTGCATCGGGAAGAACGTCAGGTTGAAGCCGATGAACGTGAGCCAGAAGTGCAGCTTGCCGAGCTTCTCGCTGTACTGGCGGCCGGTCATCTTCGGGAACCAGTAGTAGATGCCGGCGAAGATCGTGAAGAGCGAGCCGCCGAAGAGGACGTAGTGGATATGCGCCACCACGAAGTAGGTGTCGCTGGTGTGGATGTCGATCGGCACGGCTCCGAGGTAGATCCCGGAGAGGCCGCCGATCACGAACATCGAGACGAATCCGACTGCCCACAGCATCGGCGTGGAGAAGTTGAGCTTCCCTTCCCAGATCGTCGCCAGCCACGAGAACACCTTGATGCCGGTCGGCACGGCGATCATCAGCGTCGTGATCATCATCGGCACGCGCAGCCACGGCGCCATGCCTGAGACGAACATGTGGTGCGCCCAGACCGAGAAGCCGAGCACGAGGATCGCCATCAGCGACAGAGCCATCAGCCGGTAGCCGAAGATCGGCTTCCGGCTTAACGCGGAGATCACCTCCGAGGCGATGCCAAAACCGGGCAGCATCATGATGTAGACCGCCGGGTGCGAGTAGAACCAGAAGATGTGCTGGTAGCCGAGCGGGTAGCCGCCGGCGCCGACGTCGAAGAAGTGCGTGTGCATCACCTTGTCGAACATGACGAAGAACTGCGAGCCGGCGATGAACGGCGTCGCGATCACCACGAGCAGCGACGTCGTGAAGTTCGCCCAGACGAGCAGCGGCATGCGCCAGAAGGTCATGCCGGGCGCGCGCATCGTGATGATCGTGACCAGAAAGTTGAGCGCGGTCATGATCGAGCTCGCACCTGCCCACTGGACGCCCATGTTGAAGAAGATCGTCCCCATGGGCTGATGGACCGACAGCGGGGCGTAGCCCGTCCAGCCGGCCGCGAATGCGCCACCGGGGACGAAGAAGCTCGACAGCATCATGATCCCGGCGATCGGCAAGAGCCAGTAGGACAGGGCGTTGAGGCGCGGGAACGCCATGTCGGGTGCGCCGAGCATGAGCGGCACGACGAAGTTTGCGAGCCCGGCGAATGCCGGGATCACGAACAGGAAGATCATCAGCGACGCGTGCACGGAGAAGAGGCCGTTGTAGGTCTGGTTGTCGAAGAACTGCATCCCCGGTTTCGCGAGCTCTGCGCGCACGAGCATCGCGAGCAGGCCGCCCGCGAGGAAGAAAAAGATCGTGGTTGCCAGGTACTGCATCCCGATCACCTTGTGGTCGGTGTTGACCCGGAAGTAGTCGCGCCAGCTGTAAGCGCCGTGCCCCGAGTGATCCTCCGGTTCGGTCGGCGCGCCGATTGCGTAGCGCACCCAGTAGTCGAAGGCTCCGATGCCTGCGAGGAAGCCGATCGGCGCGGCAGTCAGAGCGCCGACGAGGACGATGATCTCGCCGAACCAGATCGGTTCCCAGCCGCCCCACCAGCGGCAGAGCACGACGATCGCGCTGCCGATCCCGAAGAAGAGCGGCACCATCCACGCGGCGCGCAACATTCCCGGGTAGAGGAGACGGCGCCAGCCGCCGGGAGGAGGCGGCGGCCCGTGGCCCACGACGTGCTCGTCGTGATGCTCGGAGACGCTCGTCATTGTCCCTTCTTCTCCGCCCACGTCTCGAATGCGTTCGGTTCCATGACGATCACGCGCGACCGCATCAGCGCGTGACCGAGGCCGCACAGCTCGGTGCAGATGAGCGGATAGGTACCGACCTTGTTCGGCGTGATGTGCAGCGTCGGGTGGATCCCGGGCACGAGGTCCTGTTTCTGTCTGAACTCAGGCACCCAGAACGAGTGCAGCACGTCCTTCGCGTGCATGGTGAGCACGACGGAGCGGTCGACCGGAAGACGCAGGACGTTCGAGGTCTTGTTGCCGTAGCCCGGATAATCAAAGCTCCAGAAGAACTGTTGTGCGTAGACGTTGATGCGCAGCGGGTTTGCACCTGCAGCGTCGTCCTTGGCGAGCACGATCGCGCTCACGATCGCGATCGCCGTGACGAGAACCGTCGGTACTGCCGTCCAGAGGATCTCGAGACCGGTGTGCCCGTGGATCGGCGGCCCGTCCGAGTCGTCGTCCGGCTTGACCCGGAACTTCCAGACGGCGTACAAGCTGACGGCGGCGACGATGGAGAAGACGAAGATGCAAATCCCAGTGACGAACCAGAAGACGAAGTCGATGCGGCCGGCCTCGCGTGACGCTGAGCTCGGCAGCCAGTCGGGTATGAGCGCGACGGCAGACGCGACGGCGCCGGCCAGGACGCCGATCACAATCAGCTGGACGATCGAGCCCCTACGCACGGACGTCGCGAATCTACTTGACGCGGGCCGGGTTGTGCAGCGGTTTCGGCACGGGCGGAGGGGGCACTAAGTTGCTGGAATCACCAAGGAGGCTAAATGGGACTCGGAGTTGGAATCTTTCTGATCGCCGTCGGCGCAATTCTCGCGTTCGCGGTCAACGCCACATCGGGGGCGGTCGACGTCCACACCGTGGGGTGGATCCTGATGGGGGTCGGGCTGGCGAGCGTCCTGCTCGCGCTGATGTTCTGGCAATCCTGGGCCGGCCCGGGGTACTGGACGCGCCGCCGGACGACCTACGTGGACGACGGCCCGCCGGCCGGACCGCCTCTCTAAGAGGTGCTGTTGACGAGGCGGCCTCCGGGCCGTCTCGTTGCAACTGCGCCTAGCTCTCCTGCTCGTCGGTGGGCTTCTCGGTACCCGGGCCACCGCCGAACATCCCTTTGAGCCAGCGGCTGAGCCTGCGCGAAGCGAAGGTCTCGTCGACGTTGCCGTGCGCCTCGGTATCCGCGGGGTCGTCGCGGTCGTCATCGGGGGCTTCGGCCCAGACCACTGCGCCCATGCGTTCACCTTTACACGGCGACGCCGGGATTTCTAGGCAGCGGCGACCGGAAGCTCGGCGAAGAAGGACGAGCCGCCGCTGCCGCTCGACTCGACCCAGATGCGGCCTCCCATCCGTTCGAGCAGCTCGCGGCTGATGTAGAGGCCGAGCCCGGTGCCGCCGACCCCACGGGTCAGGTTTGGGTCGAGTCGGTAAAACTTCTCGAAGATACGCCGGTGCTCCGCGGGCGGGACACCCAGGCCCTCGTCGCGAACGGTGTAGCGCAGTTGCGAGCCGGCCACCGCGACCTCGACGGCGACCTTGCCGCCGTCAGGTGAGTACTTCACTGCATTGTCGACAAGGTTGGTCAAAACCTGGCGTGCCTTGTCCGGGTCGGCGGCGACCTGAGGCGTCCTCTTCGGCGCTTTGAGCGTGAGCTGAATGTTCGGCGGGATGTAGTGCCGTGCAGCGTCGACCACGCTGCGGGCGATTGCGACACCGTCGCAGTTCTCGATGCTCGTCCGCATCGTCCCCGATTCGAGTCTGCTCGCCCAGAGGATGTCGTTCACGATCCGGGCCAGCCGGTCGGATTCGCTCGCGATCACCTCCAGCAGACCGCTGCGTTGCGGCTCACCGAGCAGGACGTCCTCGCGCCGGAGGGTGAGCGCAGCCCCGTAGATCGCAGCAAGCGGTGTGCGCAGCTCGTGCGACACCGTGGAAACGAAGTCTGACTTGAGCTTTTCCACGGCACGCTCCGCTGTGAGGTCGCGGAAGGCGAAGACGGTCCCGCCCTCGAAGGCGACACCGGTGATCGACAGCCACAGCTCGCGGCCGTTGATCTCGAGGGGCTGGGTCTGGGGGCGCGGTTCGCCGCGCGCCACGAGGTCGGCGATCGTCTCCCACGGCGAGAAGATCTCCGCCGTGCTCTTGCCGACGGTGTCCGCGGCCGCGAGGCCCGTGATCTCCTCCGCGGCCGGGTTCCAGAGCCTGATGACTCCTCCCTCATCGACGAGTAGGACGCCGTCGGCGACGTGCTCGACGACGATGGCCGCACGCGCACGTTCCTCGGCTGCTCGATAGAGGCGGGCGTTGTCGACTGCGACGGCTGCGCGGCGCCCGAGGTGCTCCGCGAACTCGAGGTCGTCCTCCCCGTAGAGACGAGCCGGGTCGGACGAGACGAGCATGAGCCCACCGAAGGTGCGCCCGGCGGCGGTCAGCGGGACCACCATCGCCGACGCCATTCCGAGCTCGTGCAGGATCTCGTAATGCGCCGAGTCCTTCGTCGATGAGGCGAGGAGCTCGTCGGAGATCGTTCGGTAAAGCACCGCTTCGCCCGTGCGCACGGCGCGGCCCGTTCCCTCGGCTTCCTCCAGGTCGGGCGGATAGAGGTCGCGCGACTTCTCTGCCCACTCGGATTTGGCGGGATCGGCGTGAACCACGGCGAGCCGCCTGAAATGCCCGTCGTCATCGAGGATGTCGACCGCATACCAGTCGGCGAACTGCGGCACGAGAAGGGACGCGAGGCTTGCGAGCGTCGACTCGTAGTCGAGCGTCGAGGCCAGCGTCTGGCTTGCTTCGGCAAGCACGGCCAGTCGCCCCCGCGCACGTTCGGCTGCGGTGCGAGCCTGCTCTCGCTCGGAAACGTCCGTGATCACCACGCCCACGCCGATTTTCTTGTCGTCGGCGTCGAGGACCGGGTAGTAGCTGACGATCCAGTTGCGCAGGTCGTTCGGCGTCGCTGGCAACGCGCGCTCGATGTCGAGATCGAGAATTGGTTCGCCCGTCTCGAGCACTTGGTGATGGAGCGGCTCGATTTCGGCGGCGAGCTCCTCGCCGAGCACATCTCTGAGTGTGCGGCCGAAGTGCTCGTCGACGGGGAGCCCGTTCAGCGCCGCCAGTGCCTCGTTGACCCGCACATAGCGGAAGTCCGTGTCCATGAACGCCAATCCCACCGGCGCCGCGGCGAAGACGGCGTCGACGACCGCCAGGGACTCCTGCGCGTAATGGCGCGAGGTTTCGGCTTCGCGGAACAAACGGGCGTTGTCGACGGAGATTGCGGCGCGGCGCGCCAGGTCCTGGGCGGTCGCGAGATCGGATTCCTCATAGCGCCGGCCACTCTCGGCGGAGACGAACGTCATCGCGCCGAGCGCGCGATCTCGTGCGACCAGCGGAACGCACATCGACGATTTCAGCCCGAGCTCTTGGAGGATGTCGTAGAGCTCCGGCGTGTCCACAGTGGCTTCGCGCAGCAACTCGGGCGTAATCTCCGTGAAGAACTCCGGCTGTCGCGTGCGGATGACGTTGGGGACTCCGTACTGCGCCTGAGGATCCGCGGGATATCGCTCCGCCAGGTCGTGCGCCCAGCGGACTTTCTCCGGGTCGACGTGGGCGACCGTGAGCCGTTGGATCGATCCGTCCTCCGCGATCATGTCGATCGCGCACCAGTCTGCGAACTGCGGGACGGCGAGGGTCGCAACGTTCGCCAGCGTCGTCTCGTAGTCGAGCGACGATGCGAGGAGCTCGCTGGCCTCGGCGACGAAGCGCTGGTCTTCCGCCAGTCGGCGTTGCGCCTGGTAGAGCTCGGCGGTCCCGATGGCAGCCGCAGCGAGGTTTGCCAGGAGGGATGCGGAGCTCTTCTCAGCCTCGCTGAAGGTGCGCGGCTCGCGGTAGTAGAAGACGAGCGTCCCGACGACTCGCTCGCCGTAGCGGAGCGGGAGCGCCATCATCGAGCGCGTGCCTTCCGCGGCGTGCGCGCTGCGGTGTTCCACCGTCAGCCACGCGGTCTCCTCGATGTCCTCGGCGACGATGGGGCCATCCAGAGACACGGTCGCCGTATTCCCTCGGATCGCGCCCATCGCTGATGCGACGTACTCGTCCGACAACCCCTCGCGCGCCCCGACGCTCCAGCCGTTGGTGGCCTCGTTGTACTGCCAGACCGAGTACGCGTCGGCGGCGAGCGTCCGCCCGGCAAGGGCAAGCACCTCGGGGAGCATCGCCTCGACGTCGAGCGCGCCGAGGAGCGTGGATGACGCCTCGAGCAGCAGCCGTAGCCGCCCGAGATCCTCGGCGTATTGCCGCTCGGCGTCGTCTAGAAATCCTGTTTCGACGTGAGTCGCCAAGAAAACCCCCCACGGGTTGGGCGAACCCTCTGACTTTACTCCGCGAAAGCCCGTTCTCCTTATCAGGAGGCCTGTGGAATTGGGGCGGACGCCTTAGCCGACAAGAGAGCGCCGTGCCGATGCCGGCTTTGCCGGCGTCGGCCACCCAACGCCGGGATTGAAGCGAAGCGCCGAGCGAAGTCATCATGGCTCGGCGTCAGCCGAGCCGGACTTCGGTCGGTAATGGGCCGTGCAGGGATCGAACCTGCGACCTTGGGATTAAGAG
>JALYST010000069.1 GCA_030854665.1 Actinomycetota bacterium | reverse complement strand
CCCGGATCGCGGCGATCATTCGTGAGCGCACGAGGGCATCCCGGCGCGCGTCCTCGTTCATCAGGAGGTCGAGGTAGCGCTTGCGGTAGCGCAGCTCGGTGTCGGTGAGGCCGTGGAACGTGTCCGGAAGCGGAGTGCGGATCTTGCCGAGCAGGACGAGCTCGGAGACCGCCAGCGAGGGCTCCCCCCGCTTCGTCTTCGTGGCGACACCGCTGACGCCGACGATGTCGCCCAGGTCGACGTCCACGCCACCGAGGTCATCGGGGCGGATGAGGAGCTGGATCCGCCCACTGCGGTCGACGAGGTCGAGGAACATCAGCTTCCCCAGGTCGCGGCGGGCGAGGACGCGCCCGGCCAGACGGTGCTGCTGTTCGCCCTCCGCCGCCGGCTCGAGCTCGGCGGCCTCGGCGCGGACCGCGACGATCTCTTCCCGGTCCGGGAAGCGTTTCGGCAGGTTCGGCACCCGCGAGAGCCTAACGGCCGAGTAGGCGCGCCCAGAGACCGGGCGGTCTTCCGGGCGTGGGCCGCGCAGGCAATGCCTCATCACGGACGATGGCCGCCGGGACCGACTCCGTCAGCCAGCGCGCGAGCGGCTCATCGCCGATCACCTTGCACGCTCCGGACAGGCCGACCTCGCGGAGGTCGGCGGTATGCGCGTCGCTGCCGACCATGTGCACGAGCCCGGCGTCGACGAGCTTGCGGGCGCAGGCCCGCGTGCGCGAGCCAAGCCGGCCGTCGAGGGAGGCTGCCGTCACTTGAATCAACGCGCCGGAGTCGAAGAGGCCTGCGACCTTTGCGAGGTCTTCCTGGATCGCGCGGTTGCGTTCCGGGTGCGCGATGACTGGGATCATTCCGAACGAGCCGAGACGCGAGACGATCTCACCGAACGGCAGCGGCCAGTCCAGGTAAGGCGTCTCGACGAGCAGGTACTTCGCACTGCCCCCGAGTCCGAAACGGCGTAGCTCGTCGTGCGAGAGGCGGTCGAGCTGTTCGAGCGAGACCTCGCCCCCGGGCAAGAGCTCGAGCTCGATGCCCTCGCGGTCGAGCGCGGCGCGGAGTTGCCTCACACCGTTCTCCATCGCGTCGGCGGTCGTCGGGTAGTCCTCGCGGACGTGCGGCGTCGCGGCGATGGCGGTGATCCCGTCGGCGACGGCCGCACGCGCGATCTCGAGTGAGTCGTCGAGGTCGTGGGCCCCGTCGTCGAGGCCCGGAAGGATGTGGGAGTGCAGATCGATCACCTCGTCAGAGCTCGAAGGAGCGTCCGGGGGACTGTATGCCTGCGATAGAGGTCCACTCTGGGCCAAGCGTAGGCATCACCTTTCCGACCGCGGAGCGCAAAGGCACGCTGGTACCCAGCCACACGTACGGCGGCGCGAACACGCTCGTCGTGCTCGCCGTACGGATAGGCGAGGTCGCGGCACGGCCTGCCGAGCTCCGCTTCGATCTCACTTTTCGAATCCTCCAGCTCGCGCCGTAGCTCCGCGTCCGAGAGGCGCGTCAGATGCGGGTGTGACACTCCATGCGACCCAATTCGGGCGCCACGATCGGCGCGCTCGCGAAGCTCGTCCCAGTTCATCGTTGACAGCTGAGCCGGATCGTCGCCGGCAAGCTCGGGGATGCTCAGCGGAGCGCCCGCGCGCGCGTACCTAGTACAGACGAAAATCTGGGTGGTGGCGCCGAGCCGCTCGAGCGCCGGGAAAACGGTTGCCGCGCTCCGAAAAGCATCGTCGAAAGTGGCGTGCACGTTCCAGAAGCGAGACAGCGCGCGAACCTGTCGCAACAGAAGCTCCGGCTGAATGCAGAGCCTGTGCTCCCAGGTCGGCGAGACGGCGTGGTAGCAGAGGACGAGCGACCGACGTGTGCCGATCCTCACCGGCCCCAGATCATCCAGCCGATGAAGATGCCGAAGGCAAGCGCGGCTCCGAACATGACGACGGTGCCGAAGAGCAGCGGGACGTACCGCTTGAGCCGCCGCTTGCGTTCTGCCGCCTTCAGCTTCTGCTCGTAGCCCTCGGGCAGTTCGATGCCCAGTTCTCCCATGACCGCCGCGCGGACCCTGTCTGGGTCAGCGCCGTGGCTCCGCAGGATCCCGACGGCAATGCCGTCGTCCTCGCGTACGAGCCCAAGCAGGATGTGCTCGGTACCGATGTAATCGTGGTGGAGAAGGAGCGCTTCGCGAAGGGCCAACTCGAGGACCTTCTTCGCCCGAGGTGTGAACGGCATCTGACCTGCCCCGACCTCCTCGCCTGAGCCGACGATGTTCGACACCTCTCGACGGGCGTCGTCGTAGGTCACGTCGAGGTTTCTCAGTGCGCGCGCAGCGATGCTTTCTTGCTTCAGCACGCCGAGAAGGAGGTGCTCGGTGCCGATGAAGTTGTGCCGCAGCGCAACTGCGTCCTGTTGCGCGAAGACGACGGCCTGCCGTGCCGACTCGGTGAAACGCTCGAACACGCGGCCAGCGTAGCCCGGAGGTAAGGATCGGCCGCCGAAGCGGGCTCCGCCGGGTCTGTCCGACCTGGGCGGGAAGGTGTCGGGCGGGCGGCCTCGCCCTTTACCACGCGTGTGACAGCCGCAAGTCACGCGCGGTCTCCCCGGGACGGGGCCGCCCCCCCATCCAAGAGACTCGCGTGGGTGGCGAAACCTGCGCTCCCGGAGACGGGCGCTGTTAAGCGGCCTTGATCTCCATGATCTTGAACTTCATTTTCCCGCGCGGAGCGGCGACCTCGACGGTCTCGCCCTTCTTGTGGCCGATGATCGCCTTGCCGACCGGCGACTCGTTGGAGAGCTTGTTCTCCGCCGGGTTCGCCTCGGCCGAGCCGACGATGTGGTACTCGACCGTCTCCTTGGCCGCAACGTCGCGGAGCTTCACCTTCGAGCCGACCGAGACCACGTCCTTGGCGATGTCCTTCTTGGAGATGACGCGCGCGTCGCGCATGCGCTCCTCGAGCGTCGCGATGCGGTGCTCGAGCAGCATCTGCTCGTTCTTGGCGTCGTCGTACTCCGCGTTCTCCGCGATGTCCCCGAACTCACGCGCGATGCGAATCCGCTCCGCAACTTCGCGGCGCCTGGTCGTCGAGAGCTCCTCGATCTCGTTCGTTAGCTTCTCGTAACCCTCGGGTGTGAGGATGACTTCCTTCACTGCTGCTGCACCCCTTCTTATGAAAAAACGCGGCGCAAGGGCGCCGTCGCGGGCGGGAATGGTAGCTACACGCGCGAGGGTCGTCAACAGCGGCCTGGCGGTACTATTTTCCGCTCTGTGCAGGTAGATCTTCGGGAGTCCTGGTGGATCGGTGAGGTCGAGATCCCGACCCGCCTCGTGCTGGCGCCGATGGCCGGTGTCTCTGTGCAGGCCTTTCGCCGCCAGGGCCGGCGCTACGGGGCCGGGCTCGTCTGCTCGGAGATGGTCAGCTGCGCCGGCCTCGAGCATCGAAACGAGCGCACTTTGGGGTATTTACGTGTGGGCCGGGACGAGCATCCCCTGGCGATCCAGATCTTCGGGTCCGAGCCGAGCGTGATGGCGGAGGCGGCCAGGATGGTCGTCGCCGCCGGCGCGGACATCGTCGACATCAACTTCGGCTGCCCCGTGCGGAAGGTGACGAAGACCGGCGCCGGGGCGACGCTGCTGGACGATCCGGATCGAGCCTGTGCCATCGTCGAGGC
>JALYST010000167.1 GCA_030854665.1 Actinomycetota bacterium | reverse complement strand
TGCGAGGACGTCTCGAGGTTCTGCTTGACGACGGTGAGCTCGCCCCCGGAGTCGAGCTCCACGACGTACCTTGTGAACATGCCGACGTAGACGACGTCGCGGATGCGACCCAACTCGCCCTCGCCGGTCTCGTCAAAATGCATCCGGATCTTCTCCGGACGTACGGTGAACTTCTTGCCGTCCCGCTCCAGCACGTTCGAAACGCCGACGAAACCCGCGACGAACTCGGTCGCGGGACGTTCATATACCTCGGCCGGTGCGCCGATCTGCTCGATCCGGCCCTCGTTGAAAACTGCGAGGCGGTCGCTCATCGTGAGCGCCTCCTCCTGGTCGTGTGTGACGTAGACGAAGGTGATGCCGACGTCGCTGACCTCGCGCTGGATGCGCTTGAGCTCGATCTGCATCTCCTGCCGAAGCTTCAGGTCAAGCGCGCCGAGCGGCTCGTCGAGCAGCAGCACCTTCGGCGTGTTCACGAGCGAGCGCGCGAGTGCGATGCGCTGCCGCTGCCCGCCGGAGAGCTGGACAGGCTTGCGGTTTCCGAGCTCTGGAAGCCGCACGACTCTCAGGATCTCCTCCACGCGACGCTTGCGCTCTGCCCGCGGGACGTGCTTGACGCGCAGGCCGTAGGCGACGTTCTCGGCGACCGTCATGTGCGGGAAGAGCGCGTAATCTTGGAAGACCGTGTTGACGTCACGCTCGTAGGGCGCACGGTCCGTGACGTCGGCGCCGCCAAGCTCGATGCGACCCTCATCGGGCCGTTCGAAGCCGGCGATCAACCGGAGGGTGGTCGTCTTACCGGAGCCCGAAGGACCGAGCAACGTAAAGAACTCGCCGGCGGGAATCTCGAGATCGACCCGGTCGACCGCCACGACGTCGCCATAGGTCTTGCGGATGCCCTCGAGCCGGACATCGATCTCGGCCGCAGACATGGGATGTGCGACCGGTTCCGACTCAGCCAGCGCGGGCGTCGCCAAGCGATTCCTCCAGCAGGTCAAGTCCACGCTCGAGCAGCGCGTCGTCGATCGTGAGGGGGACGAGGATGCGAATGACGTTTCCGTAGATACCGCAAGAGAGGAGGACGAGGCCGCGGTCGCGTGCCGCCGCCGTCACCGCTTTGGCCAGCTCAGGCGTCGGCTCGGTGAGCTCGAGGGCGAGCATGGGCCCGAGACCGCGCACCTCGCCGATGGCCGCATTCCGAGCTGCGAGCAGCTCGAGCCGAGCACGGATCCGTGCACCCAGCTCCTCGGCGCGCTTGCGGAACGAATCGCTCTTGACCTCGCGGAGCACCTCGACCGCCGCCACGCACGCGAGCGGATTGCCCCCGAAGGTGCCGCCGAGCCCGCCGGGCTGGACGCTGTCCATCAGCTCGGCGCCGCCGGTCACGCCGGCGAGCGGCAGTCCTCCGCCGAGCGACTTGCCCGACACGATCAGGTCGGGCTCGACGCCGTAGTGCTCGATCGCCCAAATCGGCCCGGTTCTACCGACACCGGCCTGAACCTCGTCGTCGACGAAGAGGATCCCGTGCTGATCGCACATCTCTTTCAGCCGCCGCGGGAAGTCCGCCGGCATTTCGACGAAGCCACCTTCGCCCTGTACGGGCTCGAGCACGACGCAGGCGACCGAGGCGGGGTCGACGTCCTGCTTGAGCAGCAACTCGAGCCCGCGGATCGCGTCGTCAGACGAGACGCCTCGGTGCGGGTAAGGCGCCGGGGAGCGATAGACCTCGCCCGGGAAAGGACCGAAGCCCTGCTTGTACGGGACGACTTTCGCGGTCATCGCCATCGTGAGGCTTGTCCGGCCGTGAAATGCGTGGTCGAAGACGATCACAGCCGGTCGCCCGGTCGCAGTGCGCGCGATCTTCACTGCGTTCTCGACCGCCTCGGCGCCGGAGTTCACGAGGAGCGACTTCGTCTCACGGTCGCCGGGCCAGGTCTCGTCGAGCAGCTTGCAGACCTCGATGTACGGCTCGTACATTCCGACCATGAAGCACTGGTGCAGGTACCGGTCGACCTGCTCGTGGATCGCCGCCGCCGCGAAACCGTGGCCCGTGTTCTGGCAGCCGAGCCCGCCTGCGAAGTCCACGTACTCGCGGCCGTCGACATCCCAGACGCGCGCGCCCTCTGCGCGGGCGACGACGAGAGGTGTGGTCGCTATCCCACCGGCTACGTAGCGCGCACGATCCGCAAGGATCCGCGCGGTCTCGGTTGCTTGCTCGACGCTAGCTGACACTCGCGGCGCTCCTCTCGCTGATGCCGTAGTCCCACCCCAAGGATTGCATGCGCTCCAAGTACACCGCTGCGTCGAAGGCCTCCGGACCGAGGACGCCCGTTCCCTTCCAGCTGCCGTCTTCGAGCAGCTCGAGCGCAATGATGGGATTGATGGCGGTCTGCCAGACCACGGCCTGACTACCGTACTCGCGCATCGTCTGCTCGTTGTCTGCCACGTGGTAGAGGTAAACGCTGCGATCGGTACCGTCGATGCCCAACCCGGTGACCAGCGTGCCGGCGCACGTCTTGCCTGACATGCGTTCGCCGAGCGAAGCGGGATCCGGCAGCACCGCTGCAACGACGTCGCGGGGTGCCACCTCGGTATCTCGTACACGCACGGGTCGCGTGGAGTCGAGGCCGAGTAGGTGCAGTGTCTGTAGCACCTGGATGAACTCGTCGCCGAGCCCGTACTTGAACGTGACTCTGCGACAGTCAAGCTCGCGCGGGATCAGGACAACTTCCTCGTGTTCCACGTTGACGCACTCGACCGGGCCGACCCCCTCGGGGAAATCGAAGATTTCCGGCTCGGAGAACGGCTCGGTCGTATACCAGCCACGCTCGCGTTCCCAGACGAGCGGCGGATTGAGGCACTCCTCGATCGTCGTCCAGATCGAAAAAGTGGGAGCGAACGCGTAGCCGTCGACGACGAGGTTCGCCCCGTCTCGGACACCGATCTCGTCGATCGACGAGAAGAGATTATCCGCCGCGTAGCGGGCGAAGACGTCGGACAGTCCCGGCTCGACGCCGATGCCGACGAGGGCGAGCAAGCCGGCTGCCCGCCAGCGTTCGTGCTCCGCGAATTGCCGGTCTCCGAGCTTGATGCCGGGCTGCTCGTACGGCCGCTCGGGATGCGGTTCCGAGAGCGTCATCGCCATGTCCAGATACGTGCAGCGAGCTGCGAAGGCAGCCGAGAAGATCTGGGGGTTCAGGCGCGGATCGGTCGCGTTCACGATCACGTCCGCGCCGGTCGCCCGAGCTGCTGCAACGATCGCGTCTTGGTCCGAGGCGTCGAGTCGGAGCGCGGAGAATCGATCGGGCTCGCCGAGGCCTGAGATCGCACGTTGAGCGCGTTCGACGTCCACGTCCGCGAGGGCCATGTGCTCGAAGAAAGACCGGTGCTGCGCGATCCCCGCGATGGCGGATCCGACCCCTCCCGAACCGACCACCAGCACTTTCACAGCTGTCGAGGATCCACGATTCCCCCCCGAAGATCAAGGGGAATCGTGCGCAATCCGGCATTCGAAGCGCCTGGAGATTGACCGATTGCGCAGGGAATGGTACGAATCGCCTCGCTTTGCGGAGAACAATCGCGCAGCCGTCCATGGCCGAGCCTCGCCGGGGGCCCATCAGCGCACCCCCGCGGATCGACGGCCTGGACCAGGGGATCATCGAAGCGCTCCAGGCCAACGGCCGGGAGTCCTTCCGGGCCATCGCCGGCCGGCTCGGGGTCTCCGAGGCGACCGTCCGGGCCCGGTACGGGCGGCTCTGCGCCGAGGACATCCTGCAGGTCGTCGGGGTGACGAACCCGCTCGGACTCGGCTTCGAGCAGGCGCTTGTCGGCGTCAAGACGGCCGGCTCGCCCGAGCCCGTGGCCGACGAGATCGCCAGCTGGATCGAGGCCGACTACGTCGTCGTCACGGCGGGCCAATACGACCTCGTCGTCGAGGTCGTGGCGACAGATCGTCGCGAGCTCCTCGAGCTGACCAACCGGATGCGCGCGCTCGACGGCGTCGTTTCGACCGAGACATTTCTCTACCTGCAGATGGTCAAGCAGCTGTACGACTGGGGCACTCGAGTTGAGGAGGAGA
>JALYST010000025.1 GCA_030854665.1 Actinomycetota bacterium | reverse complement strand
ACTACAAGGCGGACCCGGAGAACGCTTACGCGTCGATCCAGCACATCACGAACGACGTCACGCTCGGCTGGCTCGTGCGCGGGATGCACAAGTGGGGTGCGAGCGTCTTCATCATCCTGATGTTCTTCCACATGGCGCGCGTGTTTCTGTTCGGCGCTTACAAGTACCCGCGCGAGCTCAACTGGATCATCGGTGTGGTGCTGCTCGCGGTCGGGATGCTCGAGGGCTTCACGGGCTACTTGCTGCCGTGGGATCAGACCGCGTACTGGGCGACCGTTGTCGGCATCAACCTCAACGGGACGGCGCCGTTCCTCGGCCCGTTTCTGGCTGACTTCTTACGCGGCGGCTCGGAGATCGGCGGCGAGACGATCAGCCGGTTCTACTCCATGCACATGCTCCTGATTCCAGGCTTGATCTTCGGACTGATCGGACTTCACCTCTATCTCGTGATCCGCCTCGGCGTGTCGTCGCCGCCCTGGTCGAGCGAGGCCGCCGGCTCGAACTACGACGACGAGCGTGCGACCAACGGGCGGAGCGGGCTGACGCAGCCGGCCGCGCGCAGCGGTTTCCGCCGCAACGGAGGTGAAGACGCCTGATGGCGAGCACCGACGAGTGGCGCCAACAGTTCGCGAAGTACAAGCAAGACGTCAAGAAGCGCGGGAAGCCGTTCTTCCCGTACGCGATGTTCCACGACACCGTGATGAGCCTCGTCGTGGTCTCGGTCATCATCGGGCTGGCGGCGGTCTGGTACTTCACTTCAAGCCCGGACCCGAACACATGCGGCAGTGGCGACTCCTGCCTGCTCGGGCCGCGCTACTCCGAGCCTGCCGATCCGGCGACGACGAACTTCGTCCCCCGGCCGGACTGGTACTTCTACTTCCTCTTCTATCTCCTCCGCATCTTCAAGTGGCCGGACTCGGTCATCCTCGGCACGGTCGGCATCCCGACGATCATGCTGATCATCGCGTTCCTGCTCCCGTTCCTCGACCGACGGATGGAGCGGCGGCTCACGCGCCGGCCGGTCGCCGTCATCGGTGCCATCCTCGTCGTGGTCTCGATGGGCGTCCTCACGTACAAGGGCGCAACCGCGAAGGAGGCCCTCGCGAGTGAGGTCGTGCAGGCCGTGCCAACCTGGGCGCAACGTCAGGGCTTTGCCGGGAACCAGGAGGCAATCGAGGGAGCGAAGATCTTCGCGAGCTCAGGCTGCACTGCCTGTCACATCTACCTCGGCACCGGCAGCTCGAACCAGGGCGCGCCCGACCTCAGCGACGAAGGGACGAAGGGCCGGACGAAGGATTACCTCATGAACTACATCCGCGACCCGTCGAAATTCGGCAACAACGTCATGCCGAAATTCGGCTTCGACGACCAGCAGCTCTCGCAGCTAGCGGTGTTCCTCCTCGCCTCCAAGGGCCCGAAATAGGCCCCCGGTGCGAGTCTTCCTCGGCATAACGGGCGCCTCCGGCGCTCCTTATGCGGCTCGCCTCGTCGAAACGCTCGCCGGTGCCGACGTGGAGCTCGGCCTCTGTGCATCGAGTGCCGGCATCGAAGTGCTCGCAACCGAGCTCTACGGCAACCCGCGCTTGTCTCGCGACGAGACGCTCACGCGCCTGCTGGAGCATGCCCAGGGCGGGAACGTGACGGTCTACGAGCCGAACGACTGGAAGGCGCCATATGCCAGCGGGTCGGCGAAGGTTGACGCTTACGTCATCTGTCCCTGCTCGATGGGCACGCTCGGAACGATCGCCTCCGGCGCGATGTCGAATCTCATCCACCGGGCCGCATCGGTTGCCTTGAAGGAGGAACGCAAGCTCGTAGTGATGCCGCGAGAGACGCCGCTGTCCCTCATCCACCTGCGCAACATGCTCGCCGTCAAGGAAGCCGGCGCGACAGTCTTGTTCCTCGCGCCGGGCTTCTACCATGGCTCGGAAACGGTCGACGACCTCGTGAACTTCATCGTCGGCCGCGCCCTCGATCAGCTTGGTCTCGACGTCGAGCTGTCGAAGCGGTGGGGGGAGTGAGCGTCCCTCGCCTTCGGCTTGCTCCCGTGGGGGAAACCATGTTTCGCCCACGAGCCCCCTTTGTTGTTGTCCGCCTCGGCCCCCGCGCCGCTGAGATCGCCGCGTGGGCCGAGGAGAGCAGCCGGGGGAACCTCCCGGTTCCCCCCGAAGCCCCCTCCCCCACTCATAGGCCAGAGGTCGGCCTGTGAGCATCAACTACGAATCAGGCCAGCTGGCGCCGGACGCAGTCCGGCGCATGTTCGACCGCATCGCGCCGTTCTACGACGCGATGAACCACACGATGACGGCGGGGCTGGATCGCCGCTGGCGGCGGCTGACCGCCGAGTCGGTCGTTCGGCCCGGCGACGTCGTGCTCGATGCCTGTTGCGGCACCGGCGACCTCGCCGTCGCTGCGGCGCGCGCCGGCGGACGTGTGACCGGCCTCGACTTCTCCGAGCCGATGCTCGAGCGAGCGCGGCGCAAGGCGCCCCAGCTCGAGTGGATCCGCGGGGACCTGCTGGAACTGCCGTTCGCCGACGTGAGCTTCGACGCGGCCACGGTCGGTTTCGGCGTGCGGAACGTCGACGATCTACAGCGTGCGCTGTCCGAGCTCCGGCGCGTTCTCCGGCCCGGCGGGCGGCTCGGAATTCTCGAGATCACCCGTCCGCGCGGCCCTCTCGCCCCCTTTTACCGACTGTGGTTCGACGGAGTCGTGCCACTGCTAGGCAAGCTGCTTCCAGGTGGCTCCGCGTACACGTACCTGCCGGCCAGCGTCCGCCGATTCCCCGGTCCGGCGGAGCTCGCGGAGATGATCGAGGCGGCGGGCTTCCGTGAGGTGGGCGTGCGGCTCTTCGCGGGAGGCATCGTCGCCCTGCATACGGCGAACGCAAGATGAGCGCCCTCGCCGAGATTCGCGAAGCTCCAGGCCTCGACGCCTACCTCGGCGATCTGGAGGAGCGGCTGGAGCACGCAGTGGGCGCGTATCGAGGCGTCGTCGCAGAGGTGGGCGCGGAAGCGCTCGCGGCCGGTGGCAAGCGGCTCCGACCTCTGCTCGTCTATCTGTCCGCCCGGCCCGGCTCCGAGCCTCCTATCGTCGCAGGGGTCGCGGTCGAGCTCGTGCACCTGGCGACCCTGATGCATGACGACTTGATCGACGGGGCGCGTCTACGCCGTGGGCATGCATCGGCCTGGTCGGCGCACGGTCCCGAGGCTGCAAGGGCCGCGGGCGATTATCTCTTTGCCCGCGCGTTCGCGGAGATCGCGGCGACCGGAGACGCACGCGCGGTAGCCGTGCTCGCCAACGCGACGCTCTGCCTCGCGCGGGGCGAGGCATTGCAGCGCTCGCAGCGCTTCGATCCGGACACGAGCATCGACGCGTATCTCGAACGGTGCACGCTCAAGACGGGGAAGCTGTTCGAGGCGGCTTGCCGGCTGGCCGGCGGTTCGGGCGCTTTCGGGCTCGCGCTCGGTGTCGCATTCCAGATCAGCGACGACATCCTCGACTGCTCGGGCGTCACGATCGAGACCGGAAAGATCGCCGGCACCGACCTGCGCGAGGGGACCCCGACGTTGCCGTTGCTGCTCGCCGCGCAGCGGGACGATGGAATACGGGCCGCGCTCGCTGGCGGGGATCAGCCGGAAGGCGCGCTGCTGCGCGTCGCCTCGACGGGCGCGATCGAGGAGAGCCGCGAGGTCGCTCTCGCGTATGCGCGCAACGCGCGGGCCAGTCTCAACGGTGAGCTGCATCGCGAAGAGCTCGAGTCCCTGACCTATGCCGTCGTCAACCGAGAGCGGTAGTGGCGGCCCTGCCGACGACATTCGGTGGCGCCTGGCCCGCGATCACGCGGCGCGCTGCCGCGTCCTCAGTCGCGCTCGGGCAAACCAGCCCGAGCACTCCCTGCGTCCTTGCATCGCTTGGTGCTCGCGACCCAGGCATCCACCAATGCCACCGGCAGGACCACTGATGGCCCTCCTGGAACGCACCGACATGCTCGCTCCCATCCGCGACAAGGTGGAGGCCGGAGAGCGCCTCGACTTCGAGGACGGTGTGAAGCTGATGGAGAGTGACGACATTCTCGCTCTCGGCGAGCTCGCCGATCTCGCGCGGCGCGTGCGCGGGGGCGACGACCGCGTCTACTTCGTCCAGAACCTCTACTTGAATCAGACGAACGTCTGCCGCGTGAAATGCAAGTTCTGCGCCTTCGCCGTCACGAACAAACAGTCCGACGCCTACACGTACACGCCGGACGAGATGGTCGAGGACGCCGTTCGCCAACACGAGCTCACCGGCTTCACCGAGATTCACATGGTCGGCGGGGAGAGCCCGCACGTCGACTTCGACTACTACGTCGGGATCGTCCGCTCGCTGCACGAAGCGCTTCCCGAGGTGCATCTCAAGCTCTTCACCGCGAGCGAGATCCACCATATGACCAAGCTCTCCGGGCTCACACACGAGGAAGTCCTGCGCGAGTTGCAGGCGGCCGGGCTGGGCTCGTTGCCGGGTGGCGGGGCGGAAGTGTTTGCCGATCGCGTGCGACGGCTGGTCGCGCCGGGGAAAGAGCACCCTGACTTCTGGTTCCACACGCACGACACCGCGCACGGGCTCGGGATTCCGACGCACTGCACGATGCTCTACGGGCATGTAGAGACGTACGAGGAGCGGGTCGACCATCTTCTGCGTCTCCGCGAGCAACAGGACAAGACCGGCGGCTTTCTCGCCTTCATCCCACTTGCGTTCCACCCAGAGAACACGGTCTTCGAGCGGCGTGGGTGGAAGCACACGACCGGCTCGGACGACTTGAAGATGATCGCGGTGTCGCGGCTGTTGCTCGACAACATCACGAACATCAAGGCCTACTGGATCATGATGGGCCTGCCGCTGGCGCAGGTCGCGTTGCACTTCGGCGCCAACGACGTGCAGGGCACGGTCGTGCGCGAGCAGATCTTCCACGCTGCGGGTGCGCGCACCGAGACAGAACAGAAGGTTCCGGAGCTCGTGCGCTTCGTCCGTGACGCAGGCCGGATCCCCGTTCAGCGGGACACGCTCTATAACGAAGTGCGGAGGTGGGAGGACTGACCGCCGCCTGCGCACGCACCTGGAGCGGCGACCCGCCGCGACCCTGGAGCCTGGCTGCGCTCCTCGCGGGAGCCGTCGGCGCCGCGTGCGCCGGTGTCGTCATCGCCGCGCAGCCCGATCCGTGGTCGTTGAACTGGCCGCTGATCCTCGTTCCGGCCGCTGTCGTCCCGCTGCCGCTTCTCCTGCCGCGCCGTGCCGTTCGGGTGGGTGCCGCGGTCCTCATGGGCATCTGGTGCTGGCTCGGCAGTCTCTCGATCGGGGTCTTCCTCGTTCCTTGCCTTTTGCTCATGATCCTCGCCGCCAGCCGGGAGGACGCGTGATTCGCCTCGGCCGCATCTCCTACGTCAACATGGCGCCGGTCTTCTACCGGCTCGAGGCCGAGGTCGAAGAGATCCAGGGCGTGCCGACCGAGCTCAACCGCCGCGTCCTTGCCGGCGAGCTCGACGTCGCGCCGATCTCGTCGATCGAGTACGCGCGTAACGCGGATCGTCTGCGGCTGCTGCCCCGCTTGTGCGTGAGCTCGGAAGGAGCGGTGGATTCGATCCAGCTCGTCTCGCGCAAACCGCTCGAGCACGTGCGAACGGTGGCAGTCACGCCGGAGTCAGCGACCTCGGTCGTCCTGACCAAAGTGCTCCTGCCGGACGCCGCTCACGTGCCCCTCGGCGAGGAGGCCGACGCGAAGCTCTTGATCGGCGACGCAGCCCTGAAGTCCGCATTCGAGGATCCGACCCCGCATTACGACCTCGGCCGCCTCTGGCTCGAGCGCACGGGACTGCCAATGGTGTTCGCCGTCTGGGCCTGCCCGGAGCCGTTGCAGGCCGGGCTGGCGGAGCTGGAGGAAGCTCTCGTCGCCTCGGTGCGTCTGGCGCGAGCCGAGCCCGAGCGGCTGGCCCACGAGGCGAGCGATCGCTACGGGTATCCGGCCGGCTTCCTCGCCCGCTACTTCGAGAAGCTGCGCTATCGCTTCGGCCCGCGGGAGCGCGCGGGCCTGATGACCTTCCTGGAGCTCGCGCACGAAGCCGGCGAGCTGGACGAGGTTCCGGAGCTGCGCTTCGTCCGTGAGGCCGTGGTCGCGTGAGCGTCGCCGAGATACTCGACAGGGCGCGCGAGGGGGAACGCATCTCCGACGACGACGCGCTTGCGCTCCTCGAGTCACGCGACCTCGTTGCCGTTGGCCGCGCTGCAAACGAGATCAGGAACCGCAAGGCGGATCCCGATCGCATCACTTTCATCATCGACCGGAACCTCAACTACACGAACATCTGTCACACCGACTGCGACTTCTGCGCGTTCTACCGCAGCCCCGGCGACACGCGGGAGGGCTACCTGCTGCCGAAGCCGGTCATCTTCAAGAAGATCGAAGAGACGCTCGCGCTCGGCGGTACCGGGCTACTCATGCAGGGCGGCCACCATCCGGATCTCGGCATCGACTACTACGAGGATCTGTTCCGTTCGATCAAGGCGCGCTACAAGATCCACCTGCACGCGCTCTCGCCGCCGGAGATCCAGCACATCTCCCGGCGCAGCAAGCTGACGCTGTGGGAGACGATCTCCCGCCTCCGTGACTCCGGCCTCGACTCGATCCCGGGCGGCGGCGGCGAGATCCTGGTCGACCGCGTCCGCCACGAGATCGCCCCGAAGAAGACGAAGACGAACGAGTGGCTCGCCGTCATGCGTCATGCGCATCGCCTCGGCCTGTCCACGACGGCGACCATGATGTACGGCCATGTGGAGATGGTCGCCGACCGCGTCGAGCACATGAGGCGCATCCGCGAGCTCCAGGACGAGACAGGCGGCTTCCGGGCCTTCATCTCGTGGACGTTCCAAAATGACGGCAACCGGCTCGCCGGCAAGGTTGCCCGCGAGGACATGCCGACGTCGTTCGACTACCTGCTCACGCAGGCCGTCTCGCGCATCTATCTCGACAACGTGCCGCACATCCAGTCCTCCTGGGTGACGCAGGGGATGAAGATCGGCCAGGTCGCGCTCGCGTTCGGCGCAGACGACATGGGGTCGGTGATGATCGAGGAGAACGTCGTCTCGGCCGCAGGGACGACTCATCGCACGTCCACGGAAGAGCTCGTCCACCTGATCAAGGCCCTCGGCAAGACGCCGGTTCAGCGCGACACGCTCTACCGCAACGTCAAAGTCTGGAACTGAAGATCGAGTTGTCTCCGCAACTTGTGTACTCCGAGCTAGGCGGGCTGCAAGCCCGCCTAGCTCGTTAGCCGTAACTCAGCGCGAGTTTTCCTGAATTCCGCTGTTCAGCCGGGCGTGCGCTGGGGTCGAGCGCAAGATCGCAGCAAGTGTTCGGCTCTTCGGACTGTTGATGATGCTGGCGCATGCTGGATCGACGGACAGGAGCCAGGCCACGTTGGTGATGTCAGTCGGCGGCGCAAAGTCGAGCGCGGACTCGTGAACGAAGGTCGCGTCCGGAAGTTGATATACATAGCCCTCGGTACTGAGACCGCCGTACTGCTTGACGGCGTATGCGCGGTACATGACGCAGTTCACGAGGACGGTGCCGAGGCCGTTGACGTCCTTTTGGAGCTTTGTCACCTTCTTCGAGAGTGCCGCGAACTGTCCAGGCGTGACGGCCTCCTGCCCAGCTGGAGCGGTGGTCGTATAGAGCGCGACAGCAGCGAGCCCAGCCGCGGCCACGACAAGCACGCGTTTCATTGCAACCCCTTCCCCTCAGGCGGCCAGAGACCGCAGATGCCAACGAGGCAAGCGTAACGCTGCCAGGGGTCGATTCCAACTCTCTTGGACAGCCCGACATCCCATTCCGCTAACCTCGTGCGGGGTCGTGGTCCGTAGAGCCGTCATCTACGCCCTCTTTGCAGGGCTTTTAGTCGCACCGGAAGCTATCGCTGCCGCGCCGATCCGTGGGCAGACGCTCGCTCCAGGTGTGGTGTATTCGCGGCAGGTCGAGTTCACCGCGCACGGGCCGGTCGTGATTCACGTGATCTCTGCGCCGAAGCCGACCGGGTTGTACGCGCTGAAGCCGGTGCTGTCGAACAACGCGATTCTCGGCCGCGAGCGCGTGACGTCGATGCAGAAGCGCATGTCGGCAGAAGCGACCGTAGCCGGGGTCAACGGCGATCTCTTCAGCTGGACCGACGGACATCCGACGGGCGGTCTGATTCGCGGCGGAATCCTCGACACCGGTCCGGTCGACTTCCGTTCGACGCTCGGGATCGACACGGACGGTGTCCTACATGTCGAGCGCGTGCGCCTTGCCGGCGCCTGGCAGGGATCGGGCCAGCGGCGGATCCTTGGGATCAACGAGCCGCCGCGACCGAATCGCACCACGCTGTACACGCGAGCGTGGGGCACGCGGACGCCGACCGAGAACACCGGTGCGCAGGCGATCATCCAGCCCTTTCCTGCGACGAAGCCGAACACTCCTCTGACCGGCGTCGTCACGCAGTACGTGAGCGGTGGCAACCAGCCGATCCCACTTGATGGAGCGGTACTCGTGGCACGCGGTGCGCAGGCCGGGTTTCTCTCCGCCGAGGTTCCGGTCGGCGCGAACGTCACGGTGCTGCTCACGCTCACCCCGCCCTGGACCAACGTCCTCGAGGCGGTCGGTGGCGGCCCGATCGTCGTCCGCGAGGGGAAGCCGGTGTATCGCTCGCTCGAAGGCTTCACGACGGATCAGCTCGCGTACCGCCATCCGCGCACGGGCGTCGGCCAGACTGCAGACGGCCGGATCCTGCTCGTCGCGGTCGACGGACGGCAGCCCGGATACAGCACCGGCCTGACGAACTTCGAATTGGCGTTGACCATGATGCGCCTGGGCTCCGTCACGGCCTCGGCGCTCGATGCAGGCGGTTCGACGACGATGGCCTTCGACGGCCAGTTGCTGAACCGGCCGTCCGATCCCGGCGGCGAGCGCGCGGTCGCGGAGGCGCTCACGGTCTTCTACTACGGTGTCTACGCGCCGGCTTTGCCGGCCCGTGTCCTCTCGCCGAACGCAGACGGTGTCGACGACGCGCAGACCTTGGCGTACAAGGTCGTGCGCCCTTCGACGGTGACGGCGACCCTGACCGGCCCGAGGGGAATCGTCGTCCCGCTGGACTCGGGCTCGCGCGCACCCGGTAGCTATAAGTTCAGCTGGAACGGCGAGGGGCAACCGGAGGGCGCCTGGACGTTCAGGGCGTTGGCCGACGACGATCTCGGGCGGCACTCGACGGCCGATCGTCAGTTCGGCCTCAATAACACGCTCGGCTTCGTGACGGCACGCGCGAGCCACGGGCGCCTCACTGCGACCTTCAAGCTTGCACGGCCCGCGCGCGTCGCGCTACGCGTCGAGACACCCGGCGGCGGCATCGTGAAGACGCTTGCCAGCCGGAGCTTTCCCGCAGGGGACGGGACGATCTCGTGGCGTGGTCGCCCCGGCAGCTACGTCTTCAGCGCCACCGCCACGAACGAGGTCGGGTCGGTGGAGCTGACGGCCCCGTTCCGGCTCCGCCGGTAGCCTCCGCCGGGTGCCGGTAGCCGGCGTCACCAGCTCCCTTACCTCGCTGATCGGAGACCACGGCCTCTACGCCGTGTTCCTCCTGATGGCGATCGACGCCGTCCTGCCCGCGGCGAGCGAGCTCGTGATGGTCTACGCGGGCGCACTGGCGGCGGGAGCTTTCGCCGGCCAGCACGTCGACCTCTTCGGATCACACATTTCCTCGCACGCCTGGGCGTTCGTGGCAATGGCGCTCGCCGGCACCTTGGGCTACCTCGTGGGCTCGATCGGCGGTTGGGCGATCGGCCTGTATGGGGGCCGTCCGTTGCTGGAGCGCCGCGGGCGCTGGCTCCATCTCGGTGAGGACAAGCTGCAGCGGGCCGAGCAGTCGTTCGACCGGTGGGACGACCTCGCGGTCTTGATCGGCCGGGTCACTCCCGTCGTCCGGTCGTTCATCTCGATCCCGGCCGGAATCTTCCGCATGCCGTTCTGGCGCTACACCGTGCTGACGCTGATCGGGTCCGCGGTGTGGGCCTTTGCGCTTGCGGGTGTCGGCTATGGGCTCGGCTCGAGCTACGAGCGCTTCCACCGCGATTTCCGTTTCGTCGACTATGCGGTGGCGGCGCTAATCGTGGCGCTGGCGGCGTATTTGATCGTGCGCCGAAGACGGTCTTCTAGACTTTCCAGCGGTGCGTCCGATTCCTCTGGTTGACGTCAAGGCACAGTACGAACCGTTTCTGCCCCGCATCCGCGAGGCGATCGACGGCGTGCTTGCCAGTGGTGCGTTCATCCTGGGACCGAACGTGGCCGCATTCGAGCGCGAGGCTGCGGACTATCTCGGCGTAACAGAGTCCGTCGGCGTCGCCAACGGCACCGACGCACTCGTGCTCGTCATGGACGCGCTCGGGATCGGAGTGGGCGACGAAGTGATCTGTCCCGCATTCACCTTCTATGCCACAGCGGAGGCAATCGCGCGGCGCGGAGCGACGCCCGTCTTCGCGGACGTCGATGCCGGGACGATGAATCTCGACCCCGAGGATGTCGCCGCACGGATCACTCCGCGCACAAAGGCGATCCTCGCTGTCCATCTCTTCGGGCGTCCTGCACCGCTGGCCGAGCTCGCGCAGCTCGGCGTGCCCGTGATCGAGGACGCAGCGCAGGCGTTCGGGTCGCCCGACATCGCGCGCGGTGGTATCGCCTCCACGTTCAGCTTCTATCCGACGAAGAACCTCTTCTGCATCGGAGACGGGGGGCTCGTATCCACGGACGATCTCGAGCTTGCGGAACGCGTCCGCATGCTCCGTTTTCACGGCTCGCGCGACAAGGTCGACTTCGAGTTGATCGGCTACAACTCGCGCCTCGACGAGATACAGGCGGCGGTGTTGCGGATCTTTCTCTCGGAGCTCGACGGTTGGGTTGCCTCGCGCCGTGAGGCAGCCGCTCGTTACGCGGAGCTCGGGCTCGGGTGCGCCTGCGAGCTTCCCGAGGACGAGCCCGGTCATGTCTACCACCTGTTCGTCTGCCGCTCGCTCGAGCGCGACCGCATCCGGGCGGCGTTGAAGGAGGCAGGCATCGGCAGTGCGGTCTACTACACGACCCCCTTGCACCTGCAGCCGGCGCTTGCGTATCTCGATTACAGCCGCGGCGCGCTGCCGGTCACAGAGCAGCTCGCGCAGGAGAACTTCTCGGTTCCGATCTGGGCGGGCATCGACGCAGCGACTCAAGAGCAGGTCGTCTCCGTCGTTCAGGCATCGGCACCGGTGGCGTCGTGATTCCCGTCAACAGGCATCGCCTCTGGCAGCTGCTCGCGGACGCCGCGCTGATTGCGGTTGCCTGGTGGCTTGCGTTCTGGCTGCGCTTCGACCAGGGCGTGCCGAGCCCGTATCACCGGCTGATGATCGACACGATCCTGGTCGTCATCGCGATCAAGCTCGCGATCTTCATCGCATTCGGGTTCTACAACCGCTGGTGGCGCTACGTCTCCACCCGCGACATGTGGGGTGCAGCGCGCGGCGTCACGGCCGCGTGCATCGTCGCCGACCTCGTCATCTACTTCGCCCATCCGATCCACGGCTTTCCGCTCCCACGATCGATCGCAGTGCTCGACTGGCTGATCCTGCTCGCATTCGTCGCCGGCAGTCGACTGCTCGCGCGCAGCCTCATCGAGCGGCCCAGCGCGGCGTCGCTCATGGCGCGCGGCAAGGAAGTGATCGTCGTCGGAGCAGGCGACGCGGCGCAGCTCGTCGTCCGCGAGATGCTCAAGGCGCCTGCGGGCGGCTACACGCCGATCGGCCTCATCGACGACGATCCCCGCAAGAAGAACATCCGCCTGCACGGCATCCGCGTTCTCGGCACAACCGGCGACCTGCCGCACATTCTGCGCGACAACCCACCGGACGAGGTGTTGATCGCGATTCCGTCTGCATCGGGCGAGACACGCCAGCAGGTGGTCGAGATCGCGCAGGCGGCGAACGTCCCTGTCAAGACGCTCCCTGGGCTGTACGAGCTGATCTCCGGCGATCTCAACCTCGCAGGGCAGATCCGGCCCGTCCAGGTGGAAGACGTGCTCGGTCGCGAGCCGGTCGAGGTCGACATGGGCTCGATCGCGAAATACCTCTCCGGCGAGACCGTCCTCGTCACGGGTGCAGGAGGTTCGATCGGCGCCGAGCTCTGCCGCCAGATCGCCCGGGTCGGGCCGGTGCGACTCGTGCTCGTCGAGCACTCGGAGGCGGCGCTGTTCGACATCGAACGCGAGCTCGTGGGCGAGCGCGATTTCTCCGCGGTCGCGACGGTGCTCGGGGACTGCGGCGACCGCGCCAAGATGAGCCAGGTCTGCGAGCGCTACAAGCCAAGCGTCGTCTTCCACGCCGCCGCGTACAAGCACGTCGCCCTCCTCGAAGCCAACCCGCTCGAGGCCGTGCGCAACAACACACTCGCGACCAGAGTTATGGCGGATGTCGCGGTCGAGTACGGAACCCAACGGTTCGTGCTGGTCTCGACGGACAAGGCCGCGAACCCCAAGAATCTCCTCGGGCAGTCGAAGGCGCTCTGCGAGTGGATCGTCGAGGCCTACGGCCACCGCAAGGACATCAGCACCCGCTTCGTCGCCGTCCGCTTCGGCAACGTTCTCAACTCCTCGGGCAGCGTGATCCCGATCTTCCGGCGCCAGATCGAGAAGGGCGGCCCGGTCACGGTCACCCATCCGGAGATGACGCGCTACTTCATGACGATCCCGGAGGCGGTGTCGCTCGTGGTGCAGGCCGGCGCGATCGGCGGTCGCGGCCAGGTCTACGTCCTCGACATGGGCGAGCCCGTGAAGATCCTCGACCTTGCTGTCAACATGATCCGCCTCTCGGGCAAGGATCCCAAGGCGGACATCGCGATCACCTTCGTCGGGGTTCGCCCGGGCGAGAAGCTGCACGAGGAGCTCTGGACCGACGGCGAGAAGGTCGGCCCCACCTCGCACCCGAAGATCCTCCGCGCCGCGCGTCCGCCGATCGACGCCGAGTGGCTCCAGGAAGGGCTCGACGAGCTCGAGCGCATGGTGTCCCGCGGCGAGACCCTGGATGTGGTCTCACGGCTGACTGCGATGTTGCGGGAGCCGAAGCGGGCCGGCTCCGCGGTCCTGGAAGACACCCTGCACTAGGAGAGTCGCCTCACCCACGCTCGAGCGTGTCGAGGAATGTGCGAGGCAACATCTCTCTCGCGTTCAGTAGGCCGGTCCCGAATCGTTGGCCATGCTTGTTCAACGCCGGCACGACGTCGCCCCTGAGCTCGTCCCCGAAGACCACATCCTCAAAGACCTCGCCGGGTCCGATGTTGACGAGGTCGATTTTGATGAATTCGCTTCGGAGTCGTAGGTGGCCTTCACGGCCGAGATCCTACGCCGTGACCAGTCTTAACCGACGTCACAGACATGGCACGCCTACGTCATCGTTGCGTGACGGAATCAGAGTGGGGTCGTCTTCCCCCGGCTCTAGGGTGAGAGGGTGGACCGCGATCCCATCTTCGCCGGGTTGAACCCGGAACAGCGCCGCGCTGTCGAGACGGTGCGCGGGCCCGTCTGCATCCTCGCCGGCGCAGGGTCGGGAAAGACGACGACGATCACGCGCCGGATCGCCAACCAGATTGCGATCGGCGAGTTCGAGTCACGCGAGATCCTCGCGGTCACGTTCACCGACAAGGCGGCGACCGAGATGCGCGAGCGCCTCGAGCGGCTCGGCGTCGGCGGCGTCACGGCGCGGACGTTTCACTCGGCGGCGCTCCGCCAGTTGCACCGGCTCGGCGATCCGCCGGACCGGATCATGCCTTCGAAGGCCCTCTTGCTCCGGCAACTCGGGAACACGCTGCCGCCTCCCTACAAGTTCCGTCCCGCCGGTGACCTTGCGACCGAGGTGGAGTGGGCGAAGAACCGGAGACTGACTCCCGCGACCTACCTCGCCGAGCTCGGTGAGCACGAGCCGCCGATCCCGGCCGACCTGATGTTCCGCATCTTTCGCGGCTACGAGGCCGAGAAGGCCGACCGTGGCTTCGTCGACTTCGAGGACGTGCTCGAGCTCACGATCTGTCTCTTCGACGAACGTCCCGAGGCGCTGGCCGAGGTGCGCGAGCACTTCAGCGCGTTCACGGTGGACGAGTACCAGGACGTCAACCTCCTGCAGCAGACGCTTCTCGAGCGCTGGCTCGGCGATCGGGACGAGCTCTGCGCCGTCGGTGACGACTACCAGTCCATCTACGCATTCACCGGAGCGACGCCCGAGTACCTGCTCGGCCTGCCGCTGCGCTTTCCGAACGCGACGGTGATCCGGCTCGAGGACAACTACCGCTCGTCTCCGGAAGTGCTCGCGTTGGCGAACCGGATCGTGCCGGCGCTCGGCGGCGCCGAGAAGATCCTGCGCGCCACGCTCGGCTCGGGACCAGAGCCGGTCACGCAGTCGTTCCCCACCCGTGAGAGCGAGGTTGCCTTCGTCGTCGACCGCGTGCGTGCCCTGCAACAGGGGGGCCTTCCGCTCGAGGAGATCGCCGTCCTCGCTCGCACGAACGCCAGGCTGGCCGACTTCGAGGAGCCGCTGCACGAGGCGAAGATCCCATTCCAGGGTGCGTCGTTGCTCGGACGCGAGGCCGCGCGCCAGCTGCTGCGCCGGCTTCGACGGGTGGACACAACGGACGTGGCCGCCACGGTGCGTGCCTACGCAAAGGACGCGGGCTGGCGCGAGCGGCCGCCGGAGAAGCTCGGTGAACGCGAGCTGGTGCGCCAATCCGACCTCGGCCGTCTCATTCGCCTCGCGGAGGACTTCGACGACGGCGCTCGCACAGCACGAGAGTTCATCGGCGATCTGGAGGCCCGGTTCGGCTCGACGGGTGCGGACCGGCGCGGCGTCCACCTGCTCACGCTGCACGGGGCGAAAGGGCTCGAGTTCGAAGCGGTGTTCATCCCGCGGCTCGAGGAAAAGGAGCTGCCGATCAGACAGGCGAAGAAGCCGGGCGAGATCGCCGAGGAGCGGCGGCTCTTCTACGTCGGCCTCACCCGGGCGAAGCGAGAGCTCGCGCTCACGTGGAGCGGAAAGCCCAGCCGGTTCCTCGGTGAGCTCGGGATCGCTGCTGCGCGCTCCGTGACGAAGCTGGCTGAGCCGGACGATCCCCTCTACAAAGCGCTGAAGCGCTGGCGCCTCGAACGTGCGACTGCGGACGATCTTCCCGCGTATGTCGTCTTCCACAATTCGACACTGGCCGAGATCGCAGGTCGCCGCCCGCGTGACCTGTCGGAGCTCAGTACGGTTCCGGGTGTCGGGCCGACGAAGCTCGAGCGCTACGGCGACGACGTGCTGGCCGTGCTGTCGGCCGCCTGAGAGAGACCAGAGCGCGCTCCAGTTGAAGCGCGCTCTCGAGTAAACCGATTGCCGTCTCGGTTAGAAGACGTACCAGCTCGTCCAGCTGGACGCACTCCCGGCGGGGCCGGATACGTACACCGTGAAGCGGTGCGAGCCCCGGCCGAGGCCTGTCAGCGTCCACGGCGAGCTGCACGAGAACTGCGCTCCACCGTCGAACGAGCACCGCGTGCTCGTGACGGTGCCGGTCGTCGTCCAGGCGAACGTTCGCGTCGTTCCCGAGCCGGTCTTTGACGTGAACCGCACGGTTGGTGCAGTCGCCGTCGGCGTGGTCACCGACCAGGTTGCGGTCGCGCTTGCGTTACCGCTGCTGTTGGAGACGGTGACGCGGAAGGTGTGGCTGCCCACTGCGAGCCCGGAGTACGACCTGGGCGACATGCACGCGACGGCCGTGCCGCCGTCGAGCGAACACGTGCTGTTCGAGACGGTACCGCTCGTCGTCCACGAGAAAGAGGCGCTCGTGGACGTCGTCGACGAAGCCGGCCCGCCGGTCAACGAGACGGTAGGCGCGGATCCCGCCGGAGGGCTTCCGGTTCCCGAGTCGTCGTAGGTCCCGAACTCCTGCGACCAATACACGACACCGGAGGCGTTGCTTGCTGCACCGACCCCGGTCGAGCGGTACGAAGCGTTCTCGATGTTCGTGCGGTGACCGGGCGAGTTCAGCCACGCCTGGACGACGTCGGCGCCAGTCGAGTAGCCGTAGGCGATGTTCTCCCCCCAGCCCGTGGTCCGCGACGGGTATCCGCAGGCCTCGAGTCGATCGGGCACCGTTCGCGCGATCGGCGGGGCCGGATCGTCGTGCTGCATGTACGAGTAGCGGGCCATGTGGCGTGCCTTCCACACGGCTGCGTTCGTCAGCGTCGGCGAGACGTTCAGCGCGACGAGCCCCAACGACGTGCGGTGAGTGTTGATTCGAGCAACAACGTCCGAGGCGAGATCAGGACGTGACGTTCCCCAGTCAGAACCGGCCGTGCAGTCGCCGACGACGGCGGCCGCTTTCGGCGGCGATGTTGCCGCGGTGACGACAGCAGCAAACATCGCAAGAAGGAAAACCGCAGCGGCAAAAGTGCCTCGCGGCGAGTGGCGAAAGTGCATCAGAATGACCCCTTGGTTTGTGGGCGGCGTTGAAGCCGGCGCAGGGTAGCAGGCGTGTTTTGCGGCTCGCGAATCCCGGTCCAGACGGAGCTGGGGGCGCGGCGGCGGGCGGCTCGCCAGCGGTTCATGGTAGGTCCCTCGGCACCTCAGGCGTAGGACTGGACCGCCTTCGAGGGACAGGTGGCCTAGTTCTTGGGCGAAGCCCGCTGGAGCGGCGTCAGCAGGAGCTCCAGCATGGCCGCGGGGTCGCGCCGCACGCCCCCCTGGGCCTTCGTGCTGCCGCGTTTGCGCAGCTCGAGCGCGCGCGGATCGGTGAGCGGCTTGAGCCTGCCCTGACGGATGAGATCCTCGTCCACTCCGCCGAGCCGGCCGCCGTAGGTGGTGTAAGCGGGTACGCCGAGCGCGGCCGCCTCACGGTTCATCGTGCCGCCGGCGGAGACGACGACGTCGGCGAGCGCAATCAGGCTCTGCGCGTCGACCGCGCGATCCGGAACGATCACCGACGGCAGTGCAAGCTCCCGCACGAATTCGCGTTGCTCGTCAGTCCGCGGGAGCACGACCGCGTGCACTGTTTCGAGCTCGCCGAGAAAGGCGAGCGTCTGCGGAAACAGCGGGTTCGAGTGCCGGTGGTACAGCGATACGTCCGGCGGCGGCCGTAGGACGACGAGCACACGCTCGCGGTCGATCTGCCAGCGGTCGAGCACGCCCGGATCGGGCTCGAAGTCGGCCAGGTAGTACTCCTCCTTGAGCCCTGGATAGCGCAGAAGCTTCGGAGGCCTGACACCGAAGTGTGCAAGCCGCTCGTCCGGAATCGAATCGGGTACAACCACATTCGTGGCGGCGCGCATGCCGAGGTGGTGCTGCAGCGTGGCGAACTCGTAATCGTGTGTCGTCGCGCTCGGGATGCCGAGCCGCCGCGCGGTGATGGTGAGCTCGTGTGAGCCGTGCGCCAGCGCAAGGTCGAAGTCGCGCGGTAGCGCCCACCTGCGCAACGCGCGCAGGCGCGAGGTGAGCGAGCGTGCCTTACCCAGACGCGACCGCCCACCGTGGCGGCCGACGACCGTCGCCTCGAGACCGTGCAGCTCGAGCAACTGCAGCGTCTGCGCGTAGTCGCGCGCGGTGATCTCGACCTCGTCGCCGCGCTCGCGCAATAGTCGGATCAACGGCCTGAAGACCAGCACGTGCGCCGACGCGGTCATGTCCACCCAGACCCTCAGGCAGTGACCTCCACCTGGCTGAGGATCTCCTCCACAGCGTCTGCCGCGCGCTCGCCTGCACGGCCGTCCCACAACTCCGGGATCTCGCCTGGCTTGGGCTGAGCGAGCAGCGACGGGATGTCCCGCAAAGACTCCGGCTCGAGCTTCAGCAAGGTGTTTGTCCCGTTCAGTGTCTCCGGACGCTCTGTGTTGTCACGAAGCGTGAAGCACGGAACTCCGAGGACGGTCGTCTCCTCCTGGATGCCACCGGAGTCAGTGATCACGGCGGCGGCGTCGGCCTCGAGTGAAATGAATGCGCGGTACGGAAGCGGGGGGACAACAGTGAACTTCGGTTCGACACCGAGCTGGTCGAGCATCTTCCGTGTTCGCGGATGTATCGGGAAGATGACCGGAAGACTGGTCGCGAGGTCGTTGAGCGCGTCGACGGTCCGGCGAAGCAACTCGGGTACGTCGACGAGGCTCGGACGGTGCAGCGTGACGAGTACGTAGTTCTGAGGTTCGAGGCCATATTGCCGCCAAGCCTCGAGGCCCCGAGCCTCCTGTTCGTTCGCCCGCAAGGTGTCGATCATTGTGTTCCCGACTCGCTCGATCATCTGCTCCTTGTTCGGAATGCCCTCGTCGGCCAGGTTGGCGTCGGCCACCTCTGAGTAGGTGAGCAGCAGTCGAGATAGGTGATCGGTCACCACACGGTTTCGCTCCTCGGGCATGTGCCAGTCGTTGCTGCGCAGGCCCGACTCGATATGGCAGACCATAAGCCCGCGCTTGGTAGCCGCAACTGCGGCCGCAAGTGTCGAGTTGACGTCGCCCGCGACAACGACGAGATCCGGCCGCAGTTCGGCGAGGACACGTTCCAGCTCGATCAATGCGTCGTCGATCGTTTGAGCATCGAGCGCGATGTGCGGCCTGGGAAGGGGAAGCTCCGCGAAGAAGACGTCCTTCATGAGCGCGTCGTAGTGCTGGCCCGTGTGGATCAGGCGCTGCTCGAGGTTCTCGCGCCGCTCGAGCTCCGCGTAGACGGGCGCCACCTTCATGTAGTTCGGCCGTGCGCCGACGACGTGGACGACGAGAGGTCGGCTGGCCATTCGGAGGAGTCTAGGTCAGCGCTCGACGAGCACTTCGGGCCGTGACGGCTCCTGCGGCGCCCGCTCGACGTGCCGTTCGTGCCACAGCGTGAACGCGAGCAGGCCCCAGAGCTGGCGACTGCGATCCTCGCGTCCAGCCACGTGGTCGTCCAGCAGGCGCGCGACCACTTCCGGACGGAAGAAGCCCTGGCGGTGCAGCGTCTCGCGCGACAGGGTGTCCCGCGCGAACGGTTCGAGCTCACCTCTCAGCCAGGCGGCTGCCGGGATCGAGAAGCCGCGTTTCTTGCCGTGGACGATCTCGCGTGGGAGAAGCGGGGCGGCAGCCTTACGCAACAGCACCTTCTTGGAGAGGCCGCGAATCTTGTGGCGAGTAGGAAGCGCGAGCGCGAAATTCGTCACGACCGTGTCGAGGTACGGCACGCGGGCTTCGAGCGAGTGCGCCATCGATGCGCGGTCGGTCTTCACCAGGAGGTCGTCGACGAGATAGACGCCGAGGTCGAGGTCCTGCAGCCGGGCGAGCTCGTCGGCGCCCTCGGTTTCGCGGTACCTGTCGCGAAGGATGTCGACGGGGTCGAACGCCGACCGGCCGCCGGTGAGCTCTGCGCGAAGGTCGGGCGAGAAGATCTCCTTCCAGCCGTGATGGCGCTCGAGCGCCGGCAGATGTGCCGCGCGAACGAAGCGCTTCGCCTTGTAATCGAAGCTCGCTCTCGACGTCGAGGTCGGCAACCGCTCGACGAGTGGTCCTGCCAGGCGCGCCAGTCCTCCGACACGCGCCGCGAGCAGGTCCGCCGCGTACGTGTAGTAGCCGCCGAAGAGCTCGTCGCCGCCCTCGCCGGAGAGCGCAACCTTCACGTCGCTCGCCGCGAGCCGCGACACGAGGTAGGTCGGCAGCGCCGACGAATCGGCAAACGGCTCGTCGAACGCGTCCGCCAAAGCAGGCAAGAGCAAAGCCGCATCGGGTCGGAGCACGAGCTCCCGGTGTTGCGTTCCGTAGCGTTCCGCGACAAGGCGCGCGCCGGCGAGCTCGTCGAAAGAGCGTTCCTCGAAGCCGATCGAGAACGTGCGCAAGGGTTCCGAGCTCTCCGCCGCCGCCAGAGCAGCCAGGAACGCCGAGTCGACGCCGCCCGAGAGCAGGACGCCGACGGGCACATCGCTGACGAGGTGAGCGCGCACGGAGTCCCGCAGGCGTGACCGGAGCTCCTCGACGAGCTCGGCCTCCTGATCGTCGCGGAGCGCCTCGCTCGGCGCCGGACGCGCGAAGCGGTGAAGCTCGACGCGGCCGTTCTCCCAGCTGAGCAGATGGCCCGGCGGAAGCTTGCGTGTCTCGCGGAAGATCGTCAGCGGCGCGGGGATAGAGTTGAACGCCAGAAACGCCTCCAGGGCGTCCGGATCGATCTCGCCGCGCGGCAGGGCGCGCAGCTCCGAGGCGAACGCAAGCTCGTTGTCGGCCGCGCGGTAGTAGAGCGGCTTGATCCCGAAGCGATCGCGTGCGAGCACGAGCCGCCGCCTGCGGGCGTCCCAGATCGCGATTGCGAACATGCCGCGCAACCGCTCGGCGAAGCGGTCGCCGTGCTCCTCGTAGAGGTGCAGCAGCACTTCGGTGTCGCCCTGGGTGCGGAAGTGATGGCCCCTTGCCCTCTCGAGGTCGTGCCGCAGCTCGCGGTAGTTGTAGATCTCGCCGTTCTGGACGACGTGCAGCGTCCCGTCCTCATTCGCGATCGGCTGGTCGCCCGTTTCGAGATCGATGATCGAAAGCCGTCGGGCTGCGAGCGCAACGTCCCCGTCGCTGAACTCGCCGAAGCTGTCCGGGCCTCGGTGGACGAGCGTCGCGCTCATTGCCGCGACGCGGTCGGTGACGGCTGAGCCGTTCGTCGAGGCGATTCCGCAGATCCCGCACACGAGCGGGCAGTGTAGAGAGGCCCTCGAACGAGGGATTGCCGCGTACCCCTTCCGGGTGACATGGTGAGCCAGGGGGAGGGGTGAGTTTGGATCCACACACACACGCGTTTGTTCAGGCCACGGCGGTGATCACGTCGATCGCTTTCACGGTCTCGGTCTTGAACGTGCTTGCCGTGGTGCTCTCGCACGTCCTGCGCTGATCCGTCTGTCGTAGGGATGTAGCCGCCGCGTAGGCTCGCGGTGTGGATTTCGGGACCCACGCCCAGCTCGTTCTGCTGGCCCTGCTCGTTGCCGTCGCGGCGCTGCTTGCGGTCGCTCCGGCGCTGCGAATTCCGTATCCGATCCTGCTCGTCTTAGGCGGCCTCGCGCTGGGCTTCGTCCCGGGCGTTCCGACTCTGCAGCTCCCCCCCGAGCTCGTCCTCATCGCGATTCTGCCGCCGCTCCTCTATTCTTCGGCGTTCTTTACGTCGTTACGCGAGCTACGGGCGAATGTCCGTCCGATCGGTCTCCTCGCCATCGGGCTCGTGATCACGACGATGGTCTCGGTCGCCGTCGTGGCGCACACGTTCGTCGACGACATGTCGTGGACCGCGGCGTTCGTCTTGGGAGCGGTGGTCTCCCCCACGGATCCGATCGCGGCGACCGCGATCATGCGCCGGCTGGGTGTGCCACGTCGTGTCGTCTCGATCGTCGAGGGCGAGAGCCTCGTGAACGACGGCACCGCGCTCGTTCTTTATCGCGTCGCGGTCATGGCAGCGGTCGCCGGGACGTTCTCCATCTGGGACGCGTCGTGGCGCCTGATCTGGAGCGTTGTCGGCGGAGTTGTGATCGGCCTCGTCGTGGGCTTTCTCGTCGCCGCGGTTCGGCGCCGGCTCGACAACCCGCCGGTCGAAGTGACGATTGCCCTCATCACCGGCTACCTCGCGTTTATCCCGGCGGACGCCATGGAGGCGTCCGGCGTGCTCGCGGTCGTTACGGCCGGCATCTACCTCGGCTGGCACACGCCGGAGCTCACGTCCTTCGAGACGAGGCTTCAGGGAGCAGCCGTCTGGGGCATCTTCACCTTCATTCTCAATGCGCTTCTCTTCGTCCTCGTCGGCCTTCAGTTGCCGCGGATTCTCGACGCTCTCACGGGATTCTCGGCATCCCAGCTCATGTGGTGGGGGCTGATCGTCACCGGGACCGTGGTCGCTACGCGTCTCCTCTTCGTGCCCGTCTTCACGTACCTCCCGCGGAGGCTCCTGGGGGCGTTCGGCCCAGACGATCCGCCGCCGCCGCCGGCCCGTGCTTTCGTGGTCTCGTGGGGGGGCATGCGGGGCGCCGTCTCCCTGGCCGCGGCGCTGGCCGTGCCCTTGACGACGGCTGCGGGCAGCGCGTTTCCGCAGCGTGACCTGATCGTGTTCCTCACCTTCTGCGTCATTCTCGGCACGCTTGTCGGCCAGGGTCTGACGTTGCCGCTCGTGATCCGTGCGCTCGGAGTGGAAGCGGACAACCTCGATGTGAAGGAACACGCCAAGGCGCGCATCAAGGCCGCAGACGCTGCTCTGGCACGGCTACAGGAACTGGAAGGTGAAGACTGGGTGCGAGAGGACACGGTCGAGCGCTTGCGCGGTATCTACGGCTTCCGGCGCAACCGGTTTCTGTCCCGCTTCGACGAGGACGACGACGGCGCGATCGAGGAGAGGTCCCTCAACTACCAGCGTTTGCGCCGGGAGTTGTTCGACGCGGAACGTGCGGCAATCGTGGATCTTCGGCGCCGCGGCGTCATCGACGACGAAGTCGAGCGCCGTCTCTACCGCGAGCTCGACCTCGAGGACGCACGGCTCGAGGTTTAGCCTCGTCCTGAGACGCCGCGCACGAACTGGCGCAGCACGCGCCAGGCAGTAGCCGTGAGCGTGCGCAGGTACAGACGCACGGAGCGGTCGGCGATCCACTCGAGGTCGTGCGCGAGCTTCTCCGCCATCGACGTCTCGTAGCCGCGGCGGACCTGTGCGAAGCCGGTTAGGCCGGGACGGACGACGAGCCGCTGCCAGTACGCCGGGAGCTCGTCCACGAGCGCCGCGAAGAAGCGGGGCCGGATCGGTCTCGGGCCGACGAGGCTCATGTCGCCGCGCACGACATTCCAGAGCTGCGGAATCTCGTCGAGCTGCGTTGCGCGTAGCCATGCACCGACCGGGGTCGTCTCTTCGCGCGTGCGATGGACGAGCTTCTCGCCGAGGTAAGGGCCGAGCCGTGCCTCGGCGTTTCGGCGCAGCGTTCGGAACTTGAGCATCTCGAACACGCGCCCGCCACGCCCGACACGCTCGCCGCGGTAGAAGAGCGGCCGCCCACTGGTTACGAGCAGGAGCCCCGCAATCGGCAGCGTGACGGGCAGCGTCACGAGGAGGAAGAACGCCGAGAGGGCGATGTCGAACGCGCGCAGTGCGGCGTCGCGCGGCCGGGTCTCACTTCCCTCGGTCAGCTCGGAGAACCGCACGATGAAGGAGTCGCTCGACTGCGGCGTTGTGGCCACGTCAGGATCGTAGAGCCTGCCCCACCCGGCCCCGGATTGCATAATGAATCCTTATGGACACGCGTCAGCTAGCTGCGTTCTGCGCTGTGGTGGAGCGGAAGAGCTTCTCCCAGGCGGCCGAGCGGCTCGGGGTCACTCAGCCGGCCGTCAGCCTCCAGATTCGTTCGCTCGAGCAGCGCCTCGGACGGCAGCTCCTCGACCGCTCGGGTCGCCGTGTCGAGCCCACCGAGGCCGGGAGACGCCTCTACGCATCCGCGCAGCGCGTGCTCGCCGCAGAGGAGCACCTGCTCGAGGAGCTCGATGCGGACGACGAGGGGGTGATCACCGGCACGCTCGAGCTCGGCGCTTCGACCGGTCCGGGCGGCACTGTTGTCCCGCTCCTGCTCTGCGAGTTTCAGGAGCAGTATCCGGACGTGCGCGTGCGACTGACCGTCTCCGACACGCAGACCGTTGTCGACCGTGTGGCCGAGCGAGAGCTCGAGCTCGGCATCGTGGGCGCCGGACGCCGCCATCGCGGCGTTGCGTTCGAGCCGTTCTTCCGCGACGAGGTGGTGCTCGCCTGCCCGTCGGACCACCGCTTCGCGCGCAAGACCGTATCGCTCGACGACCTGAAAAGGGAAAAGCTGATCGTGATGCAGGAGGGCGCAGGCGTCCGGCAGGTCATCGAGGACGAGCTACGCAAGGCAGGGATGCGACTGCGAGACCTCGACGTGCGACTGGAGCTCGGTCTCCAGGAATCGGTGCGCAGCGCGGTGCTCGCCGGACACGGCATCGCCTTTATCTCGCGCCTCGCGATCGAGGCAGATCTCGCTGCCGGGCGAATCGCCACTGCCCGCGTGCGCGGCCTCGACCCGGTGCGGGAGATCTTCCTCGCCCGCGCGGCAGGGCGCAGCGAGACGCGGTCCGCGCGAGCCTTCGTGGCGTTCGCGCAGGGTCGGCTGCCGGCGTGATCGTCCGCTGGGGTCTGCCCGAGCTCGGTAGCGTCCTCAGCGAGCTCGGGATCCGTCAGCCGCTGTTGGTCGCAAGCGAGCGTGTGGCCGACCTGAACCTCGGCGTGCGCACCGCCGCGCGCTGGACGGAGGTCCCGTCCGATCAGGTCCCCGCCGCCGCGGGGCACGCCGGAGACGGTGTGATCGCAGTGGGCGGTGGCAGCGCGATCGACCTCGGAAAAGCGATCTCAGCCGCAGCGGACGTTCCCGTCGTCTCCGTGCCGACGACATACGCAGGAGCGGAGTGGACGTCGTTCTACGGCATTCGCGATCCCGAGCGGAAGATGCGCGGCGGCGGGGCCGGCGCTCATCTCGGCGCCGTCGTCTACGAACCGGAGCTGACGCTGTCGCTTCCGCGTGCCGAGACCGTCGGCACCGCCCTCAACGCTCTCGCGCACAGTGCGGAAGCGCTCTACGTCGAGGGTCACAATCCGGAGGCCGACGAGCACGCTCTCACCGGGGCCCGGCTGATCGGCGAGTGGCTCCCGCGGGTCGTCGACTCGCCCCAGAACCTCGACGCACGGACGAAGCTGCTGGAGGGAGCGATGCACTCGGGGATGGCGCTCGGGGGCTCGATGCTCGCGCTCGGCCACGCGATCGCGCAAGCGCTCGGCGGGCGCTACGGGTTGCCACACGGCGCAATGAACGCCCTTGCGCTGCCCGCTGCTCTGCGCTTCAACGCCGGGGTCGCGCCTGAAGCCGTGCGCCGTTTCGGTGAGGCGCTCGGCACCGCTGATCCGGCCGCGCGCGTCGAGGAGCTGGCACGCCTCGGCGGGTTCGAGCGGCTGCGCGACTTCGGGGTGCCGGAGGACGAGCTCGGCGAGATAGCGGCCGCGACGGTCGAGCGCGCAGGAACGAAGGCCAATCCGCGCTCTCCGAGCGCCGCAGACGTCGAGGAGCTCTTGCGCTCGATCTACTGAGCGCTGCAGGCGCCTTTGACCGCGCCCAGGTTCCAGGTGTTGTCCTCGTGGCTCGTTCCATCGAGGTGGTAGAGCCACGTGCTCGTTCCAGCTTCGATGCAGAACGCCTCTCGGTCTGGGCGAACCAGCAGGGCCCCGGACACGGAGCTGACGCTCGCGCCCGCAAAGGTGCCGATGGTTCTGGCCACACCGCCTGCGTTAACGGCCCGCGACGATCAATCTGTGAATAAGCTCAACTAATAAGTCTAATTAGCCGAACCGTGATAAGGTCTGGCGGTCGTGGCGGACTCCTCTTTCGACGTGCTCGTGATCGGCAGCGGGGCTTCGGGCCTCGCGGCTGCGGTCTCGGCTCAGCGGGCCGGCGCGCGGGTCGCGCTGGCGACGAAGGGTGCGCTTCAGTCCTGCAACTCGGCCAAGGCGCAGGGTGGCATCCAGGCTGCATTTGGAGACGACGACTCGCCCGAGCAGCATGCAGCGGACGTCTGGAAGTCCTCACACGAGACGGCCGACCGCGAATTGGTGGAGATCCTGACCGGTGAGGCGCTATCTGCGATCCACTGGCTCGAAGAGCTCGGTGTCGAGTTCACGCGCGAGAACGGCGGCTACCGCCTCGCCCGCTGTGGCGGTGCGACGCGCAAGCGGCTTCTGCAGGTCGGCGACCGCACCGGACACGCGATCACGACTGCGTTGCGCGACTCGGCCGAGAGCTCCGGCATCCAGACTTTTCCCAAGTCACCGCTCGCCGACCTCGCCCTGACCGAGAACGGCTGGCGCGCACGCTGCGGGGAGCACACGATCGTCGCCACGGCGGTGGTCCTCGCAGCGGGCGGGCGGTGCTTCCGGGTCGCGGCGGAGCGCGGTGAGCTCTCGACGAACCATCCGGGTGCAACCGGCGAGGTCACGCAGATCGCCGTCGACCTCGGCGCAGAAGTGCGCGACTTCGACGCTTTGCAGTACCACCCGAACGGCGGCGCGTGGCCGCAGAACATGCAGGGCTATTCCATACCCGAGACGACGCGGGCGTATGGTGCCGTGCTCCTGAACGCCGACGGTGAAGAGTTCACCGACTCTCTCGGCCCGCGCGATGCCGTGAGCCAGGCGATCGTCGACGAGGTCGAGAAGGGCAAAGGAGTCGAGACGCCCGACGGCCGGCCGGCCGTGTACCTCGATACGACGCGAATCTCCGAGGCCGACGCCAACGTGTCGCTGCCGTACATGCTGCGCCGGTACCGTGCGGGTGGGATCGACCCTCTGCGCGAACGACTGTTCACGTATCCCGTCCTCCACTACCAGAACGGCGGCCTCGTGATCGATGCGAATGCCGAGACGACACTCGAGGGGCTCTACGCATGCGGCGAGATCGCCGGCGGCACGCACGGTCGCAACCGCATGATGGGGAACAGCCTGCTCGAGTGCTGCGTCTTCGGCCGGCGCGCGGGCAAGGCCGCCGCGGAGACAGCGAAGTTATGAGCACGATCACCGTCACGGATCTCGAAGCCGCAGTCGAAGACGCAGCCGCGTACCTCTACGTCTGGGCGCTGAAAGACATCCCGCAGGACCTGCGCGACGCGCTCGCCGATGCAGCAAAGCGCGAGACGTCGGTGCCCGGGCAGCGCGTTCTGCAGACGATCCTCAGGAACGTCACCGTCGCAGAGACGGAGAAGAACCTCGTCTGCCAGGACACGGGAATCGCCGTCTACACATGTCGCGTCGGCGAGCATTTTCCCCTGCATCCGGCACGAATTTACGCCGCCCTCAAGACCGGAACGGAGCGCGCGACGGTCGAGCATCCACTGCGCTCGAACGCGGTGCACACGATCACGCGAGAGAACACGGGACCGAACACCGGCTACCGGCTGCCGATCGTGCACTGGGAGTTCATCCCCGACTGGGACGGTCTCGACGTGAAGTGCGTGCCGAAGGGATCGGGCAGCGAGAACATGAGCTTTCTGAAGATGTGCGTCCCCGCCGACGGCGTGAAGGGGGTGAAGAAGTTCGTGCTCGAGTCGATCGTCGGAGCGGGTGGCAAGCCCTGCCCGCCCGGCATCGTCGGCGTCGGCATCGGTGGCAGCGCGGACTACGCCATGTATCTCGCCAAGGAGGCGATCACGCGGCCGGTGGGCACACGCAACGCCGATCCGCACGTGGCCAAGCTCGAAGAGGAGCTCTACGAGTTGCTCAACGAGACGGGCATCGGCCCGATGGGCCTCGGCGGCGACGTGACGGTGCTGTCGTGCCACGTCGAGCACGCGGACACCCACATGACGCTGAACCCCGTTGCAGTCAACTACCAGTGCTGGGCCGCGCGCCGCGCGAGCGCGCACGTCGCCGCGAATGGAGAGGTGGAATTCGACCGTGAGTTCTAAACGCCTCACTTTTCCAACGACTGAGGAAGCGATTCGCGAGTTGCGCGCAGGCGACGAAGTGACCGTCGACGGTCACATCATCGGCATCCGGGATCGCACGCAGATTCGCATCTTCGACGAGGGAATCCCGCCGCCGATGGATCTCAGCGGCGCGTTCCTGCTGCATACGGCACCCGGCGTGCGCAAGCTCGGCCCCGGGAAGTACGAAAAGATCTGTATCGGCACGACGACCTCTGCACGCATGGTGCGCTTCACGGAAGGCCTCGGCGCGCAGTACGGAGTCCGCGCGATCTGTGGCAAGGGCGGCCTCCCCGACGAGGCGATCGAGCCGATGCAGCGCCTTGGGATGGTCTATTTCGCGATCGTCGGGGGAGCTGCCGCGCTCGAGACGACGCAGATCGAGGAGATCGAAGAGGTCGCCTGGGAGGAGCTCATGCCGGAGTGCCTCTGGAAGTTCCGAGTCAAAGATTTCGGTCCGCTCACCGTGGGCATCGACTCGCACGGCAACTCGCTCTTCCACGACGTGCAGGAGCGCGCGACCGCCAAGCTGGAGGAGCTCTATGAGCGGCTTTGAGCTGGGCCTGGCACCGCGTCCCGGCGGGTTGACGCACGTGATCGACAAGGGTCTCGGCCCTCGTGTGTGGGAGGACGTGCTCGAGACGTCGGGTGACTACATCGACATCGTCAAGCTCGGCTGGGGCACGGCCTACGTCACGCCGAACCTGCGTGCGAAGCTCGATGTGCTGCGCGGAAAGCCCGTCGTGATCGGCGGGACGTTCTTCGAGGTCGTCGTCGTGCAGGACAAGGTCGAGGACTACAAGCGATGGCTGCAAGAGCTCGGCCTCACCCATGTTGAGATCTCGGACGGAGTGATCGACCTGCCGCGCGAGCGCAAGCTCGAGCTGATCGAGGAGTTCGCGAGCGACTTCACCGTCCTCTCCGAGGTCGGATCGAAGGACTCCGACGTCGAGTTCACTCCGCTGGAGTGGACGACGTGGCTGCGCGAGGAGCTCGACGCCGGCGCCTGGAAGGTGATCACGGAAGCGCGTGAGGGCGGAACAGCAGGCATCTTCAGCAAGTTCGGCGACATGCGGACGGAACTCGTTGGCGAGATCGCGGACGGAGTGCCGCTCGAGGACGTCGTCTTCGAGGCGCCCACGAAGAACGCCCAGGCCTGGTTCATCAAGGAGTTCGGTCCGGCCGTGAACCTCGGCAACATCGCACCGGACGAGGTCATTCCGCTCGAGACCCTCCGCCGCGGCCTCCGCGGCGACACGTTGAAGGAGGTGCTGTTTGGCAACCGCGCCGGCACTCCAGCTTCCTGACGTCGAGGCGATGACGGCGGAAGACGCTCTTCTCTGGGCGTCCGAACAGTTCGGCGACGGCATGTGCCTCACGTGCTCGTGGCAGCGACAATCCTCCGTGCTCGTGCACATGGTGTTCGGCGAGCTGGGCCTGAACATCCCGGTCGTCGAACTCGACACACAGCTCTTCTTCAAGGAGACCTACGAGACACGCGATCGCCTCGTGGAGCGCTACGGGCTCACGCTCGAGCGTCCCGAGGTTATGTCCGTCGCGCAACAGGCGATCCAGGAGGGCCCGAACCTGTGGGAGCGCGAGCCCGACCGTTGCTGTCACATCCGTAAGGTCGAGCCGCTCGAGCGCGCGCTCGCGCCGTACGACGCCTGGATCACCGGCATCCGCCGTGAGCAGGCGTTGACCCGGGCCGACGCAAAGCGCGTCGAGTGGTCGGAGCGCTACGCCGTCTGGAAGATCCAGCCCGTCGTGGACTGGGACGCCAAGCGCGTCCAGGCGTACATCCACGTAAACGAGATTCCGTACAACCCGCTCCACGACGCGGGCTATCCGTCGATCGGCTGCATCCCTTGCACGCGCCCCGTTCTCCTGGGTGAGGACGAACGTGCGGGACGGTGGTCCGGGTCGGACAAGCTCGAATGCGGCATCCATGGCAACACGCGACTGGTGAAGGAGTCGAATGACTGATCACATCTACGCGCACGAGCATCCGGAGACGGAGCGCCGGCGCGACGGAGGTTTCACGCTCTGGTTCACGGGCCTTTCCGGTTCGGGCAAGACCACGATTGCTCATCTCGTCGGTCCCGCGATCGAGGAGCGCGGCCCCATCGTCGAGTACCTCGACGGGGACACGGTCCGGACGCATCTCTCCAAGGGCCTCGGGTTCTCGAAGGAGGACCGTGACGCGAACATCGAGCGCATCGGCTGGGTAGCCGCGCGGCTGACCCGTCACGGTGCTGCTGTGATTGCTGCGGCGATCTCTCCGTACGAGGACACCAGGCACACGGCGCGCGTTCTCGTCGAGGAGTGGGGCACGTTCGTCGAGGTGCACGTTGCGACCTCGGTCGAGGAGTGCGCTCGCCGCGACGTCAAGGGCCTCTATGAGAAGGCGTTCAAGGGCGAGATCAAGGGGTTCACGGGCGTCGACGATCCATACGAGGAGCCGAGGAACCCGGACGTGCGCATCGACACCGAACAGCACGAGCCCGAAGAGAGCGCGCAGCTAATACTGCAGCACCTCGAGGAGCGCGGGCT
>JALYST010000146.1 GCA_030854665.1 Actinomycetota bacterium | reverse complement strand
TGCTCAACGGCGAGAACCACGGGAAAGCTCTCGTGAAGATCGCCGAGCCCGCCTGAGCTAGCCCTTCTCTTCGGAGCGGAGTACCTGCGTGCAGCGGGCGCTCGCGAGATGGGTTCCTTCGGCGTCCTTCAGGTCTGCTGCGCAGAAGACCATTCGCTTCGTGCGTTGCACGACGCGGCCCTCGGCGCGCAGTGTCCCGGGGCGGGTCGGACGAAAGAACTCCGCATGCAAATCCGCCGTGAGGAACGTCTCGCCCTCGCCGAGCATCGAATGACACGCGCCGCCCATCGCCGTGTCCAGGATCGTCGTCACGAGCCCGCCGTGGACGATCGGTCCCGACGAGCCGGGGAAGCAGTACTCCACGGTGGCGTCCCACTCGATCACCGAGATGCCGTCGCCCTGTTCGACGCCGCGGTAGCCGAGGGTCACCCAGACGTGCGGCGCCGCGGGCGGCGCATCCACCCAGCTCCGGCGGGGATCGGCCACCTACGCGGTCGGCACGGCGGGCTGCTCCGCGAACTGGTCGCGGAGCGCTGTCTTCCGGAACTTCCCGACCGCCGTCTTCGGGATCTCCGTCACGAACTCGATGCGATCGGGCAGCCACCATTTCGCGAACTGCGGTGCGAGGAACTCTCGTAGCTCGTCCGCGGTCGCCGACGCTCCGTCCTTCAGCAAGACCGCCGCAAGTGGCCGCTCCTGCCACTTCTCGTCCGGAATCGCGATCACCGCGGCCTCTGAGACCGCGGGATGCGCCATCAACGCGTTCTCGAGGTCGACTGACGAGATCCACTCCCCGCCCGACTTGATCACATCCTTCGACCGGTCCTTGATCTGAATGTGGCCACGTGGATCGAACGACACGATGTCACCCGTCTTGAACCACCCGTCCTCCGTCCAGCGGTCGCTTTGTTCCGGTGTCTCGTAATAGGCGGAGGCAACCCACGGCCCGCGTACCTCGAGCTCACCCATCGTCTCACCGTCACGCGCAATCTCGTTTCCGGAGTCGTCCCGTGCCCGCAGCTCGACGAGCGCGAGCGGAAGGCCCTGCATCGCCAGGTAGTCGAATTTCGTTTCGTCGTCCGCGTTCGCGATCTCGCCTGGCAACGCCGCCACCGACGCGACCGGGGAGGTCTCGGTCATTCCCCAGCCGTGGCAGACCATGAGATTGTGGCGCTCCTGGAACCCCGCGATCAGCGCGCGTGGCGCCGCCGACCCGCCGACGAGCATCCCTTTCATGCTCGATAGATCCCACCTGTCGGGGTGCGCATCGAGGAGCTGGAGAATCCCCAGCCAGATCGTCGGCACGCCCGCCGTCCAGGTCACGCGCTCCTGGACGAAGTCGTCCAGCAGGCTTTCTGGATCGAGATGCGGGCCCGGGAAGACCTGCTTCGACCCGAGCATCGCGGCGAGGTACGGATAGCCCCAGGCGTTCGCGTGGAACATCGGGACGACCGGGAGGATCGCGTCCTGCTCGGAGACGCCGACCCCGAGCGGGTTGGCGGCGGCGACGCCGAGCGTGTGCAGGATCGTCGACCGGTGCGAGTACACGACGCCTTTCGGCATGCCGGTGGTCCCGCTCGTGTAACACATCGCGGCCGCTTCGTTCTCGTCGAGGTCGGGCTCGACCCAGTCATCGGGATCCGCAGAAGCTAGAAGCTCCTCGTACGAATCCTCGACGATGAACACATGCTCGATCTGGGTCTGGTCGCGGAACTGGTCGACCAACGGCGCAAGGCTCGCATCGACGATGAGCACGCGATCGCCTGCGTGCGAGGCGATGTAGCCGATGTCGTTGGGGTGGAGGCGCAGATTGAGCGTGTGCAGGACGAATCCGCCACAGGGAATGCCGAAGTACGCCTCCAGATGCTGATAGTGGTTCCAGCTCAGCGTCGCGACGCGGTCACCGCGCTCGAGGCCGAGCTCACGCAGCGCCACGGCGAGCTGCTTCGCACGGCGCGCCATGTCGGAGTAGGTGTAGCGATGGAAAGACTTGTCGGGCAGGCGAGTAACGATCTCCTTCTCACCGAAGTACGTCTCCGCGCGCCGAAGCAAGGTCGGAAGCGTCAGCTGGAAGTCCATCATCAGGCCGTTCATCGCTCCTCCTTTTAGCGCAACAACACGCGTTCGTACACCCGGTCGCGGAGCCGATCCGGAAGCCTTTCGACGCCGGACCGCAGCTTCGCGTCCAGACCAACGAGCTTGCGGGTACGCGGCCGCTCCATCGTGAGGGCCTGTTCGACTACCCGAGCGACCTCTTCTGCGGCTGCGCCCTTCGCGCCACGCTTCAGCGCGACCCGGCGGAATGCCGCGATCCGTTCCCCGTACAGGCCCGCAAGCTCGGCCCCTGCGCCGTTCGCCAATTCATCGGCAACTTCTGAGGACTTGGTCCAGATCGGTGTCTTGATCGTCCCCGGCTGGACGAGGGAAACGTCGACGCCGAAGGGCCGCACCTCCAGCCGCAACGTGTCGGCCACTGCCTCGAGCGCGTGCTTCGAAGCCGCATATGGGCCCAAAAACGGGAGCGCGCTCTGTCCTGCAATCGAGCCGATGAAAACGATCCGGCCACGCGAGCGCCGTAAGTGCGGGAGGAAAGCCTGCGTGACGGCCACCTGGCCGACGACGTTCACCTCGAACTGCCGGCGCAGCTCCTCGAGCGGGATGAACTCGAGCGGCATGGCGAGCGCGATGCCTGCGTTGTTGACCAGGCCGTGCAGCTCTTCCACGCGCTCGGCCGCCGCCCGGACCTGCTCCTCGTTGGTGACGTCGAGCAAGATCTCTTCCGTGCCCATTGGCGCGTCCCCTGCACGACGGACGCCCGCAAAAACACGCCAGCCCGCACGCGCGAGACGGACCGCGCATGCTGCGCCGATTCCCGATGACGCCCCCGTGACGAGCGTCGTACGCATCGTCAGTCGAGCAGCCAGGCAGCGACCTTCGCGCGAAGCTCGCGCGGATAGCCGCCGTGGGCTTGGATCCAGAGCGCCCGCTTGTAGTAGCGATGGAGCACGTGCTCCCATGTGAAGCCGATACCGCCGAGCACCTGGATCGCGCGTTCGCACGCGGCTACGGCAACGTCCCCGGCGTAGCTCTTGGCCGCAGCCGCAGCGATCGGCGCCTGCTCGTCGTCCTCGGCAACACACCACGCCGCCCAGTACGCGATCGAGCGTGCGAGCTCCGTGTCGACGTAGGTGTCGGCGAGTGGATGCGACACGGCCTGGTAGACGCCGATCGGCCGGCCGAACTGCTCGCGTGTCTTTGCGTGGTCGACGCCCAGCTCGAGGGCGCGGCGGGCGATTCCGGACGCCTCCAGTGCAAGCGCGGCCAGTTGCTCGTTCTCGGGAGCCGCCGAATCGAAGAACTCGTCGCCACGATTCGCGCGCCCTGCCTCTTCGAACACCACTGCCCGGTCGAGGAAGGCGAGCTCGTCGAGCTCCTCCCGCCCCCAACCACCGTTCGTGAGCACCTCGCGCGCTTCGCGCCGCAGCAGGTCTTGCTCTTCGGTGAACGCGAATTGCATCAGCGTGACCTCGGGAGGCCGAGCACCCGCTCGGCGATGATGTTGCGCAGGATCTCGCTCGTCCCAGCCTCGATCGTGTTTCCGCGGCTGCGTTGCTGCTGGTAGCCCCAGTAACCGTCGTCTTCGCCGCCGAGGATCTCCATCGCTAGCTTCGTCAGACGCTGGTTTTGCTCCGACCAGTGCAGTTTGGAGCCGGAGCCCTCCGGCCCCGGAATGCCCGTCTTGATCAACGTCGTCAACGAACGGTAGTTCGTCAGCTTCAGCGCCTGCAGCTCGATCCACTCCTGGGCGACGCGGTCCCGGATGATCGGATCGTCAGCCGCACGCTCCTTCGTCAGCGCGATCAGCTTGTTCACCTGCGCGTCCAGCGTGCCGGTGAGCGCGAAGCCCAGCGTGCCGCGCTCGTGCAGGAGCGTCGTCATTGCAACCTGCCAGCCGCCGCCGATCTCGCCGAGCAAGTTCTCGCGTGGAACCTCGACGTCGGTGAAGAAGATCTCGTTGAACTCGGCCTCACCCGTGATCTGGCGCAGCGGCCTGACCTCGACCCCGGGGGCATGCATGTCGACGATCACGTACGTCAGGCCG
>JALYST010000136.1 GCA_030854665.1 Actinomycetota bacterium | reverse complement strand
TCCGACGCAGACGGCGAAGGACCTCCAGACTTGGTTGTACAAACGCGGCTACCCGAACGAGCCGATGGAATACCGGTCACCCCAGTGCTACGACGGAGGCCCGTTGGACCTCCGTCCGCAGCAGACTCTCTTTCCGTAGCTACTTAACTGTCGTCGGAATGTTTTTGATCTTGCCGGCGATGATGTCGGCGCGGATCTGCATCACCTTCGCGACTTCGGACTTCGGCACCTTCGCGCTGATCTTGCCGATGCCGACGCCGTTGTCCTTGAGCCCGAAGGTGATGTTCCCTCCCTTGAATTTGCCGTCAACGACGAGCTTGATCGCATCGAAGACCGCGGTGTCCACGCGCTTGACTGCGCTCGTCAGGATGTGCGGGCCGAGGAACGACTGATCGGCGTCCACGCCGATCCCCCACAAGCCCTTCTCCTTCGCCGCGTCGAGCGCACCGAGACCGCAGCCGCCGGCGACCTGGAAGATCACACCCGCGCCCTGCTCGATCTGGTTGAGGGCGATCTGCTTGCACTTCGCCTGATCGGAGAAGTCCTCCGAGTAATTGTTCAGCGTGACGATCCCGGGATCGGCGGCCTTGGCTCCCGCCTGGTACCCCGCGATGAACCGATCCACCGGGGGCTGCTTCTGCCCGCCGACCGAGCCGATGACGTCCTTGCCCGGCCGCCGCTTCTCCTCGAGCCCCGCGAGGTAGCCGACGAGGTAGCCGGTCTCCTGCTCTTTGAAGAGCAGACCCAGGAGGTTCGCGGGCTTGTGCGGTTCCTCGGTCTGATCGACGTCGACGATGGCGAACTTCGAGTTCGGGAAGTTCGTCGCCACAGTGTCGATCGCGGTCGCCTCCGTGAAGCCGACGCCGATCGTCAGGTCATAGTCCTGACGCGCGAAGGTCGAGAGGTTCGGGACGTACTCCTGCGTCGACTTCGCCTGGTAAACGCGCTGCCCGATTCCCAGCTCACGCTGCGCTCTCAGAAGCCCGACGTACGAGAGGTGGTTGAAACCACGGTCGTTGAGCCCCCCGATGTCGGTGACGAGGCCGACCTTGATCTTCGTGGCGGTGCTCGCGCTGGTCGAGGTGTTGGCTGAAGACTTCTTCCCGCCGCCGCCACAGCCGACAGCGACGAGAAGCACAATGACGCCGAGGAGTGCGAGCGATCTCTTCATCTTGGCCTTTCCGCTAAGGTTTGCGACTATGGGGCGAAAACTGTGAGCGAGCGTAACACGGCGCACCCCACTCCCGCCCACGTCACGCTCGCCCTCGTTCTGCAGGTGCGAAACGGTGTGTTGCAAGCGCTTCTCTGGCAGCGGGCGCGGGAACCCTTCAAAGGCCGTTGGTCACTCCCGGGTGGCTATCTCTCCCTGCACGACACGCTTGAAGAGTCGATCCGCCGCCACCTCGCCGAGAAGGTCGACGTACGTGAACTGTCGCACCTCGAGCAGCTCGAGACGCTGAGCGATCCAAAGCGCTCGCCGAAGGAGTGGCAGCTGGCAACCGCATACCTCGGGCTTGTGCCGAGCGACATCGATCCGGAGCTTCCCGGCGACACCGACTGGCATCCGGTCGACGACCTCCCCGCGCTCGCGTTCGACCACGAGTCGATCGTGCCGGCCGGACGCGAGCGGCTGCGCGCGAAGCTGTCGTACACGAACCTTGGGTTCGCACTCGCGCCCGGCGAGTTCACGATCTCGGAGCTACGTGATCTCTATGCGGCCGCGCTAGGACACGACGTCTCCGCGACGAACCTCCAGCGTGTGCTGCTGCGTCGCGAGGTGCTCGAGCCCACGGGCCGGCGGCGCGCGTCCGGGCCCACAGGTGGGCGGCCGGGCTCACTCTTCCGCTTCCGGGCGCCGGAGCTCGAGATCACGGACCAGTTCGCCGTCCTGCGCCCGCCGGGACCTGTACGCCTGCCTGTCACGTAGTTCACCAGCTCCGACGATCGCGGGCTGGTGCCGTCCGGCACGGCGTGCTACCGTCAATGCGTTCCCGGCGATAAGGAGGTCGAACAAATGACGATTGCGCTTGCCTCCTTCCGAAGAGCCACGCGGCTCGTCGTCTAGCCGGCACCCAACACACAACTAGCGCGAGTCCGTGAGCTGATCCGCCTCGACCGGCGGATCTTTGTCGTTCACCCACTCACAAAGGAGACTCGCTTTGCCTGCTCTCGATGCGCTCGGGTGGAACGCCGAACTGGCGTCCGCGCTCGAGCAACTGCAAGACGACAATTTGATTCCGGCCCGCATCGCCGCACAACACCGCGGCGAGTTCGTGCTCTTCACCGAGGAGGGCGACGTTCGAGCGCGCGCCGCCGGGCGCCTCTTCTACAACCACGAGGTGGGTGGGGAACTGCCCGCTGTCGGCGACTGGGTCGCCGTGACACCGCCGGCCACGATCGCGTCGATCCTCCCGCGGCGAAGCGCGTTCATACGCAAGAACGCCGGCCAGGACTCGACTGAGCAGGTGCTCGCGGCGAACGTCGACGCGGCCCTCCTGCTCGCCGGCCTCGACGACGACTTCAGCCTGCGCCGGCTGGAGCGCTACATCACGATTGCGTGGGAGAGCGGCGCCCAACCTATCGTTGTTCTGACCAAAGCCGACCTCTCGCCGGACGTGCCCGAGGCGGTGCTCGCAGTCGAGACCGTCGCGATCGGCGTACCGGTCCACCCCATCTCCAACGTCACAGGTGAAGGGCTGGCGGCGCTCGACCCGTATCTGCTGCCCGGTCGCACGATCGTGCTCCTGGGATCCTCGGGGGTCGGCAAGTCGACGCTCCTCAACCGGCTGGCCGGCGAGGAAGTGATGCTCACACGTGAGGTCGCGGCAGACGGAACCGGGCGACACACGACCACGCACCGTGAGCTCGTCCAACTACCCGGCGGCGGCATGGTGATCGACACTCCCGGCCTGCGCGAGCTTCAGTTCTGGGAAGGCGACCTGAGCGCCGCGTTCGAGGACCTCGAGGCGCTCACGCTGGAATGCAAGTTCCGGAACTGCGCGCACGTGCGTGAGCCGGGCTGCGCAGTCCTGGCCGCGGTCGACGACGGCACGCTCGAGCTCGACCGGTTGCGTTCCTGGCGGAAGCTCCAGCGGGAGCTCGAGGCGGTCGCCGCCCGCACGGACACGCGTCTTCGTCTCGCGCGCAAGAAGCGCTGGAAGCAGATGGCCTCCGTTGCGCGTCAGAAGTCGAGGCCGTAGCGGCTACGCGACTTCGCAGCCGAGAAGCTGCAGCGCTACGAGCGAGCTCTCGATGAAACGTCGGGCTTCTTGCGCGGTGTCGAACACGTAGGGCCCTGCGCTCTTGGGCTGCACCGTGAGCTCGTCGACCGGATAGACGTCGGCAGCGACGACCCACTCCGTGCCGTAGTCGGAACAGGTCAGGCGCACGACCGGCTTCCCGTCCTTCCGCACCGCGGAAATGAGCTCGCGGACGGTGGCGACCGGGAAGTTCATACGCCGTTACGACCGAGGACGTCGACCGACACGACTTGCCGGCCGTCGATGGTCGCATCGCCGATGGCGACGGTGCCGCCGGCTTCGGCTTCGTCGATCACCCGCATGCCCATCTGCTTCGCGTACTCGAAGTCCGTCGCCTCGGCCACCAGAAGCGTCGCACCGCTGGCCAGCGTCACTTCGACGCGATAGACGGTTGTCGGCTCCGGCTCGGGCTCGACCACCGCCTGTGCCTCCCGCGCCTCGGCCAGCGCCATCTGCGTGATCATTCCCTGCGGCGGCTCGTGTGCCCGCTCGATGGCGTCCTTGATGTCCGAGCGCGCAGCGCTCACGAGCCGGATCGGCCCGTGGAGCGCGTCGCGCAGCCTGGTGAGGTGGGATGCGTTGTCGGCGTCCGGCACGGCGACCAGCGTGCACTCTCCCTCGCGCCGGAGCGGCAACGCGCAGTACATCTCTGCGACAGACCGCGGCAGCAAGAGTACGACCTCGGGATCGAGCGGGTACTCGGTGAGGTCGACGAATTCCTGTCCATGCTGAGCCGCGAGCAGACGCGTCAACTCGCGCTCCGGCAATCCGTACTCGAGTAGGACCTCGCCAAGCCGCCGTCCACTTTCCGCTGCTTCCACAAGCGCCCTGTTGACGGTCTCGAGCGGCATCAGGCCTGAGCGATACACGAGCGTGCCAAGCGGATAGCTCCGCATCTCCGCGGTGCTAAATGGGGGGACGGTCGGCGATGCCGACGCCGCTTGGCTGGTCTCGTACAGAGTCATCGTGCCGCAGTTCTCCAAGCACAGATTCGTCAGATCCCGGGGTCTCGTCTACCCCCCGAAAGAGCTAACTCGATCGAGCGACGCCCTGGCCGTGCAGACCGGAAACGTCGAGCTGGCGTCGAACCTGCGGAGGCAGAAATCGCCGACTACGCCGTCTCGTTGCCGCTGACGTCGTTCCCGGCTGAATCCAGCAGCAGCCTGAGCCGGCTCTTCAGGATTCCTGGGCCACCATTTCCCCGGATCACGTTGTCCTTCAACACCAGCGTGCCTTGGCCGCCGTCCTGTCCGCCGGCAAGGACGATCCCACCCCGCTTTGGCGGGGTTCTCTTAGCGGCGTTCCGCAGGATGATGTTGCCACTGATCTCGAGCTCGGTGGCGATGACTGCCGGCCCGTCGTTCGGCTCGAGCTCGAGCAGGATCCCGGGTCCCGCGTTGTCGATGATTGTGTTCCCGATGATTCGGACGTCGAGCGCAGGCTGTCCGCGGTCGTCCGGCTCGATGTCGATTCCTGCGGCGGGCTGGCCGGGCGGAGAATCGCGGACGCCCACAATCGTGTTGCGCACGATCCGCAACCCGATCACGGCTGTCGCGGAGATCGCGTTTCTGTTCGCGCCGCTGAGCGTCGAGTCGAGGATCGAAATGCTCCCCGCGTAGGAGTTGCCGTTGGCGCGACCGCTGATCGTGACGTCGTCCTTCGGCGACCCACCGATGTCGAGGTGGCTCAACGTGATCTTGTGGCCGAAGACAGCGACGCCGTACATGGACTGGCCCTCGGGCACGACGATCCGCAGGTTTGAGATGGTGACGTGCACCGGAGCAGGCTTCGTCGGGGTCGAGCGGTTGACGAAGAAGACGGCGCTTGCGGCAATCGGGTCACCGTCGATCGAGTGCAACCTCACCGGGCCGAGCCCGAGCGAGACGATGCAGGCGCCGTCGGAGGTGATCGTCGTCCCGTCGTGCGAGACCCAGAGCCCGCGCGTCGCGTAGCAGCCGGAGTCCCGGAGCTTCGGCAGGAAGATCGTTCCCCCCGCCCGGTCGAGCCGCGACTGGAGCCACGCCGTGTCGTCCCGGACCGGTGCCGTCGACAGCGGCGGAACGCTTTTGGGCCCGCCCGTGATGGTGGCGGCCGGTCCCCTCCTCCGCAGTAGGTCGGGCCCGCGATTGCCGCGGAAAAGATTCTCGCGGATGAGGATCTGGCCCTTGCCGTCGTTCTGCCCGCCGGCGAGCACGATGCCGGCGCGCCGTTCCTTGGGCGCCTTCCGCGCATTCCCGACGATCTCGTTGCGGGCGATCTCGATCCCGGAGGCCAGCACCGGCAAGCCGTTCGCCGGTGCAAGATCGAGCAGGATCCCAGGGCCGCTGTTTGCTGCGAGCTTGTTCCCGGCGACTCGTACGTCGAGTGTCGGCTGGCCACGGTCCGCCGCACGGATGTGCAGACCTGCGGCGGTCTTGCCCCGTGCACCCGAGAGCACATTGCCTTCGACGCGAAAGCCCACCGGCCCGAAAATGGAGACGACGTCGCGCACCCCGCCCGACAGCGTCGAGTTCGTCACGGCAATCCGGCTGCTCATTCCTCCGGAGCCCTTCGTCCCGGCGCCGATCCTTACGTCGGTGAGCGGCGAGCCGTCGATTGTGAGGCTGGTCAGCGTCACCTCGTGCCCGAGGACGCTGATGCCGTGCATGCGTTTGCCTGCCGGAACAGTGATGTGCAGCCCGCTGATCGCGATGCGTACCGGCAGCGGCTTCCGTACGTCCGAGTGATCGACGAAGAAGACAGCGTTTGCTGCGACGAAGGTTCCGTCCCCTCGTGGGATGCGGCCTTCCCCGGGGCCGAGCGCGACGATGCACGCACCGTCCGAGGTGACGGTCGTGTCATCGCGTGAGACCCAGAGCCCGCGGGTCGCGTAGCATTGGCCGCTCGGCAGGCGTGGCAGGAAGATTGTGCCGCCGGCGTCGAGCTTCGCCTGCAGCCAGGCGCTGTCGTCGCGGGTCGCGCCACCCGCGGAGGACGCGAGGCCGAGCAGAGCGGCCGCGCATGCCGCGGCGGCCCAGAGCCCCCTGAATGCTCGACGACCCATCATTCAGCTTCCTCGGAGTCAGATGGTAGATGCGCCGTCGTGGTGGTTAACCTGCGCAGGTGGGCCGGAAACGACCTTTGACGAGCGACGGCGCAAAGAGACTCGGGGAGCGCGAGCGGGCTGTGGGCCTCGATCCGGACGACGAAGCGACCAACTGGCTCGACGAGCACGACCCACCGCCCAAGCCGCGGCCGCCAAAGTCGGCGGGCAAGTCGAAGGCGCTGCACCAGTGGCGCCGGCGCCAGCAGAGCAGCGGCTAGACAGAGCAGACTAAAGCGGTAAAGTACCGGTAATGAATGGCGAGTCCGAGTCGCGCGAGGAGCTCATGCGGCGCTTGATGGATCTGTTCGCCCGGACGCTCGACCATCAGGGGACCTGCCTCGAGACGCTCGGACTCACGTACTCGCAGGCGAAGCTCCTCTGGCGGCTCGAGGTCGGGGACACGCCCTCCTTGAAAGAGCTGGCGAGACGGTGTGGCGTCGATCCGTCGAATCTCGCCGGCGTGGTCGACCAGCTCACCGAGCGCAAGCTCGTGCTCAGCCGCCCGGCCACGCATGACAAGCGCGTTCGAGTCATTCGCCTGACTGCGGACGGTGTGCGCCTGCGCCGCCGAGTCGTCGCCTGCATCTCGCAGAACCCGGCGATCCAAGGGCTCCCGGCAAAGCGCCAGGACCAGCTGCTCGAGATCCTGCGAGAAGTGTCGTGAGCTCGGACTTCAAGAAGTTCTGGGTCGGGCAGACGATCTCGAACCTCGGCAGCTCGTTCACGCAGTGGGCCGTCCCGCTCCTCGTCTATCACTGTTCACCGCGCTCGGCGACGCGCAGCGATACGTCGACGAACGGCAAACGGAGGAGCAGCGGCTCTCGACCGAGGCGGTCACGGCCTAGATCGTCGCGGTGATCGCTTCTTCGGAATCGATCGTCGCGAGTCGGCAACACGGTCGGTCATCCGACGGCGAGGATTCCAACGACGGACTGGGTCTTCGTATTCGCGGCGTGTAACCGCGGTGTAAAAGGTTCGTGGACGCCGTTGACTCCGTCCCGCGGAGGCGTAACGGTACCTGTGCCGTCATGCCGAGGTTCCTCCCAATCGGGAAGGAAGCCAAGGGCGCCGCAGGCTTTCTTCTCGCCGCCTTGCCAGCCTTGGGGGCCCTGCTCACCGCACTTGCGATCAGCGGGGACCTGATCGGCAGAATGGCGCGGAACCATCCGCTGGCGAGCTTCGGGGCGTTCGGGTCTGCGGCGCTCGCCGTCTTCCTGGGTGCGGTCGCGGCATACGGCCTGCATGAGGGATCGCGTGAGGAACGCGGTGTTCTCTCCCTCGGGATTCTCGTGCTCGGCGCTGCGCTCGTTTTCGGCGTGTACGCGGGGGTCGAGACGTGGGGCGACCGCGCGCAGCCGAGCATCACCGTGACACCAAAGTCGGGATCGCTCGTGGCGGTGTCCGTGCGCGGGATCGGGCTGCGCTCGAGCGACCACCTCGTCGTGGAGGTCGAGCAGCTGCTCCGCGGCTCGGTCCAGGGCGGCCACCCGACCTGGCAGCCGGGCCAGCCGCTCTATGGAGCGTCGCTCGGCCCCAACGGCTCAGGAGAGATCGAGCACACCGTCAACCTCTCGTTGCCTGCCGGAGACTTCGACGACCTCGGCGCACGGGCCTGGGTCGGCGATGAGCCGCGTCCTTGTTACACGCGCGGCAATACAACAGGCTGCGTCCGGGTGCACATCCCGCGGCCACAGGAGCGTCCCCAGCTCTCGGTCGTGTGGGAGACGTTCGTCCGGGTCCCCCGCCTCCTGATCAGGCTCAAGGCTCGCAACCTGCCTCAGCGCCCGGCGCGCTCGATGACGCTGCGCGTTTTCGGCATCGCACCGGGCCAGCTACGCCGCAACCTGGCCGAATGGTCGCTCGCACCGAATGCCGGGGGCGACTTCGATCGCAGTCTGGCCGTCGTCGTCGGCCGTTCGTATTCCGACGTCTGCGTGGTCGCGAGCATCTCCACGCGCGAGCCCGAATGTCCGGCGCCCGTCGAAGACGGGACGGTCTGGACGCAGCTCGCCGTCCCGGCCGCCCAGTAGCGGACTAGCGGACGAGACGGCCGTCGGGTCGCACCACGCGCCACACACCGCCGAACTCGGTCACGTCCTGGCAGAGAATCTGGCCCGCTCTGTGATCGCCGACGTAGTAGTAGAGAGCACGGCCCGCGTACGTCACCTGCAGCTTCCCATCGGCGCGCTTCGTCGTGCCGAGGAGGCGCGCCTTCACCCCGCTGCCTGCCTGAGGTCGAGTCTTGACGAGGTAAGGCGGCCACGCCTTCGCACAGGCGCCTACACAGACACTCTTGCCGCGCGGGTCGCGGGTAAATCCGTAGAGCGCGAAGCCGCGGCCGTCGAACAGGATCCGTCCATATGAGGAGGCGCCGGTCGTGAGCGTCGACCGAGGGGCGTGTGACGACGCGAGCGCAACAGTCGAGGCCGAAGCCGCGGCGAGAGCCAGGACGACGGAAAGCAGCAGGAACCGCATTCGCATCAGTGTCCAGTCTCGCCGGGGCCGAAGACGTTACAGCCGGGCTAGCGACGAGCGAGGATCACGCCGCCGAGACAGAGGGCACCGCCGGCTACCGCAAGGACGGGTGGCGTCTCGCCCAGCAGCGCCCAGCCGAGCAGGATCGCGACCGGCGGCGCCAGATAGGTCAGCGAGCCGAGGCGCCCTGCAGTCGTCCGCTTGAGCGCGTATGCCCAGAGGACGAAACCCACCGCCGTCGGGAACACTCCCAGATAGACCGTCCACGCGATCGAGGCTCCGTCCGCGCTTGCGAGATCGTGGACGAGGATCGGAGTGAACGGGAGGCACGCGACCGTCGCGACCGTGCACGCGAGCCAGGTCACCTGGAATGCCGACACGCGGCCGAGCACCGGCTTCTGGACGACGACGGCGGCTGCATACGCGAAGGCGGCGGCGATGCAGAGCACTGCTCCCCAGCCTGCGGCGACACCGTGCTGCGACGTTGCCACGCCGATGATCGCCGTCCCGGCGAAGGCGACGACGCATCCGGCGAGCAGCCCGGCGGGGAAGCCTTCCCGCAGAAACAAGCCGGCGAGCAACGCGATCAATATCGGCCCGACGTTCACGAGCATCGCTGCAGTTCCCGCATCCACTCGACGTTCAGCTTCGTTGAGCACGACGTTGTAGACGCCGAGCCAGAGCAGGCCGTAGATGGCGATCCGGCCCAGATCGCCGCGGGCCGGGAGTGGCTCCCGGCGAACGAGTGCGAGCGAGCCGAGCACCGCGCTGCTCACAAGCAGCCGCCCGAGCGCGAGCGCCTCGGGAGAGAGAAAGTGGCCGGCGGAACGGATGCCGACAAATGCCGACGCCCACAGGACGACGGTGACAAGCGCCGCGACGAGTGCGAGGCCCTCGCTCCGCGGAAGCTGGCCGGCGCGCTGCACGCTGTCTACAACGCTACACAGGCCCCTTTTGTGAGATCAGCGCTCGCTCGACGCCGCCCAGATGTTGATGTCCGCCTCGGTGGCGTATCGGTCGATCTCGGTGAGCTCCTCGGCGGTGAAGTCGAGCTTGTCGAGCGCAGCGACATTCGCCTCCAGCTGCTCCACGCTCGAAGCGCCGACCAGCGTCGAGGTGACGCGCGGATCGCGAAGTGTCCAGGCCAGAGCCAGCTGCGCCAGTGTCTGACCGCGGCGCGAGGCGATCTCGTTGAGAGCCCGGATCTTCGCCAGCGACTGGTCGTTGATCAGGTCGGGCGAGAGAGATC
>JALYST010000131.1 GCA_030854665.1 Actinomycetota bacterium | reverse complement strand
CCCGACGCATAGCCGCGGTACTCGCTTCCGACAAAATCCGGGTGCCACTGCGTCTTCTCGATCTCGCCGGAGACGCAGGCGATCATGACTTCGCCACGCAGGCGAACGCCCGCGTCCCGCAGCGCACGCACCGCCTCCATGTAGCAGGCGAGCGCACCCTTCATGTTCGAGATGCCGAGGCCGTAGACGCGGCCGTCCTGCACGAACCCTTCCGGCTGGAAGCCGCGGATGCCGGCCAGCCACGGCTCCTTCCCGGAGTACGACGTATCCATGTGGCCGTTGAACATGAGCGACTTCCCGCCGCCCGCGCCGTCCCAGACTCCGACGACGTTCGGGCGGCCTTCCTCCACTTCCTGCCACTGCACCTGGAGCCCCATATCGGCCAGCTCGTCCCGAACTCGCTCTCCCATCGCCTGCTCGGCGCCCGTCGGGCTCGGGACCGACACGAGATCCACTGCGAGCGCGACGAGCCGGTCGGCGTCGACCTCAACGGAAATGCGGCAGCACCTCCTTGCCAAACAGCTCGATCTGCTCGTGCCGGTGGTCGCCCCAGAGCTCGAGCATCACGTGAGTACAGCCCGCGTCACGGTACTCCTCGATCGCAGCGATGCAGTCGGCGGGAGTGCCCGCGATCGGCTTGCACTTGTCGAGGATCTCGTCGGTTACTTTGGCCTTCGCCGCGAGCCGACCGCCCTGCTCCATCGCGTCGGCGACCGGTCGGATCTCCTCCTGGCTGAGTCCGGCAAGATCGAGGAGCGTGTCCGCTGCTCCCTTGATGTTCTGCACCTTGTTCGCGAGGTACATGCCGGCGATCTCGCGCGCGCCGTCGCGCCCTTGGTCGCGGTCGGACGCGTGGATCGACGAGACAACGGTGCAGCCGATGTCGATGTCGGCGTTGACGTTCTCCCGTGTGTAGCGAACGAAGGCCGGGGTCGTGATCGATGGTGTGAGGCAGCCGTCCGCGATCTCACCCGCGAGCGCCTGCATCTTCGGCGCGGTCGCGGCAACGTACACGGGCGGCACGTCGCGGGGCGTCTCCGCTTCATCCTGTAGGCCCGGAACGTCCGCGCTCCAGGTGTCGCCGTCGTACGAGAACGGCTTGCCGGAGAGGACACCGCGGACGATCGCGACCGCGTCGCGCATCGGCCCGAGCGTTCGCTTGCCGTTCAGCTTCGCGTTGTTCAAAAAGATCTTCGAGGTGCCGAAGCCGAGCAAGAAACGCCCCGGGCCTGCAGCCTCCTGTACGACGCGCGCATCCATCGCGACCTGCACCGGGTGGCGTGTGAACGGCGAGATGATCCCCCAGCCGACGGTCAGGCGTTCCGTCGCCTGCGCGATCAGGCCGGAGACGACGGTGGACGAGCGCGCCTCCATCCCGTGCTTTCGCCACCACGGGTACGCCTCGGCGAGCCAGACCGTGTCCATGCCGGCCCGGTCCATCACGCGCGCCGACTCGAGCATCTCCTCGAGCGGCTCCATCGTCAACTGCATCACGCCGATGCGAAAGGGCGGGGCCATCAGGGCGATCTTCTCACGGGCACGGCCGGCCGAGGCCGAGCAGATGAGTGGTTATGGGTCCTCGGTGGAAGTGGTCGGCCCTTCGGCGTCCGCGTCGTACGCCTCCGGCGACCACGGGCTCAGACCTTCCTCCGCACCGCTCGAGCCTTCTGGGTCGGCCGGCCCGTCCGCGGGCTCGCCGGCATCCTTCACCTCCGGATCGGTCTCAGGCGGATCGATGTCGGTCGTCGGCTCCGGCGTGCCCGCGTTGCCCATCTCGTTGCTACTCACCCGTCTTCGCCGCCTGCACCTGCTTGTCCAGCGTGCCGAGCACCTGTGACACCTGCTGGTTGACGATCGGCTGCAGAACGCGCTGCCCCATCGAGGCAACCGGGCCGAGGAGATGCACGTCGGCCTCCCACTTCATGTGCGTCGTCCCGGTCGTGGGCTCGCTGAGATGGAACGACGTGTCCATGTTCATCACCGCGCCAACGCCGTTGCCCTTGGCATGGAGCTTGGCAAACTCGGGCTCGCGTTCCTCCATCTTCTCGAAGTCGATCGACATGCGCAGGCCGCCGAGGCCGAGCGGGATCTTCACGTGCGCGCGCCAGTGCCTGTCGTCCTGGATGTCGAACGACTCCACGCCCGGCATCGTCTTCGCCATCTGCGCCGGGTCGTTCAAGACCTGCCAGACCGTCTCCCGCGGCGCCTCGAACTCTCTTTCCCCGCTGACCTTCATCGGCTCTCCACGCTGACGAGCTTGCGCGTCTCCTCCGGATGGCGCAGCAGGTCCCACACACCTTCATAGGGATTGCAGCTGCGCCAGACGATCGGCCCTTCGCCGCGGCGACCGAGTGCGTTCTGCAGCGCTGCGCAGACCGCGTGGATCCCGGCGCCGCCACCCTCCCCCATGCCCTTCGCTCCGAGCGGCGTGAACGGCGACTCGGACTCGATGAAACCATTCTTCATCGGTGGCATGTCGAGCGCGTGCGGCACGTGATAGTCGTAAAAGTTGGGCGTGAGCAGATTCCCCTCCTCGTCGTAGGTGAAGATCTCGTGCGTCGCGGCGCCGAGCGCCTGCGCGGTGGCCCCGTGCACCTGCCCCTCGACGATCTGGGGATGGATGCGGTTGCCGCAGTCGTCCACGGCTGCGTAGTCGACGATCTCATATACCCCGGTTTCCGGGTCGATCTCGATCGCGCAGGCGTGGATCTGGGTGGCGTAGGTGAGAGTGAGGTTGCCGAACTTGCGCTCGAGATCGGGTTTCTCGAACTGAGGCCTGTAGACGTAGCGAACGTTCAGCGTGACGTCGAGATCGGGCGGCAGCCCGGCGTTGTTCGCGTTCAGGATTGCGCCAAGCGCCATGAACGGCAGCGCGGCTTCGGGGTTGCCCTTGATTCGCGCCTGGCTCTCGACGAGCTCGATGTCATCCGGCGAGCAGCCGAAGACGGCAGCCGCGAGCTGCTTCATCTCGCCGGCGAGCTTCTCGGTAGCGCCCTTGACCGCACCCAGCCCGGTGACGGCGAACTGCGACGCGTACGTTCCCGAGAACCCGGCCGTCGAGTTCCAGTAGGTGTCGTGACCGGCTCGGACGTTCACATCGTCGGGCGTACAGCCGAGGATCTCGGCGACGACCTGCGACGACGTCGTCTCGTGTCCCTGGCCCTGCGGCACGGTTCCGAGCGTCACGACCACCTCGCCGAAGATGTCGAGCTTCACGGTCGCGACCTCGTTGTTCCCGGAGAACTGCAGCTCGGGGTTGATGATCATCGACTGGCCGAAGTTGTTCGTGCCGGAGTCGAGTGTGGAGCCGATGCCGATGCCGAAGCGTTTGCCGCGCGACTCCGCATCGCGACGCTTCTCCTCCAGAGAGGAGTAGCCGATCAGGTCGAGCGCGATGTCGAGGCAGCGTGCGTAGTCGCCGGAGTCGTAGATGCACCCGTTCGGCGTCTCGTAGGGGAACTCTTCGTGCTTGACGTAGTTCTTCTTGCGCACCTCGATCGGGTCGAGGCCGAGCTCGCCCGACACGATGTCGACAATCCGCTCGGTCAGCCAGAGGTGCTGCATGCGCGAGTAGCCACGGTTGGGCGCTACGGGAGACTTGTTCGTACAGACCTGCGTGAAGTCGACCCGAATGTTCCTCCAGCGATAGCAGCCCGGGGTGACCTGCGCCCAGATGATGCACCCGAGCGGCTCATAGCGCGGGAACGCGCCGCAGTCGTCGATCGCGCGGACCGAGAAGCCCAGCATCGTCCCGTCCGCCTTCACCGGGACGGTGACGTCGAGGAACGTGCGCTCGTTCCCGTGGGTGTTCGCGGTGTGCTGGTCGGTCCGCCACTCCGTCCACTGCACCGGCCGGTTGAGCTTGCGAGCGAGCAGGCAGCAGGCGGTGTACTGGGGATGGAGCGTGATCTTGTTGCCGAAACCGCCGCCGATGTCCTGGCTGACGAAGCGGAGCTTGTCGATGCCAACCCGCAGCGCCGGCGCCATCCAGATTGCGCCCACCCCCGGCATCTGGTGGTTCCCGTGGATCGTCCATTGGCCGGTGCCACGGTTGAACTCGACGAGACAGCCGGAGCACTCGAGCGGGGTCGAGGAGAAGCGGTCGAAATGCAGACGCTCGATGCGGACGATGTGGTCCGCGTCCGCCAAAGCAGCGTCGAAGTCGCCCCAATCGAATACCCCCGACCAGACGGTGTTCGACCCGGCGTCCTCGTGCAGCACGACCTCGTCCTTGAGCGACTCCTCGCCGTCGAGAACGTGCGGCAGAGGCTCGTAGTCGACTTCGACGAGCTCGGCAGCGTCACGCGCGAGTTCGCGTGTGCGCGCCACGACGGCGGCGACGGGGTCGCCCACATGGCGCACTCGTCCGACAGCGAGCGCGTAGTCCTTGATGTGCGCTCCCGGCGGCGTCGAGAGCTCGAAGAACGGGTCGGTGAGGATCGCGACCTCGTCGCCCGTCAGCGTTCCGTAGACGCCGTCCAGCTCGAGCGCCTTCGCGACGTCGACGGACTTGATTCGCGCGTGTGCGTACGGCGAGCGAACGAAGTGGACGAAACCCATCTCGTGCCGCTTGACGTCGTCGAAGAACACTCCCTCGCCCTGGACAAGTCGCTTGTCTTCCTTGCGCGGGACGTTCTGGCCGATGAAGCCCGGCTTGATGTCCCCCTCTTCGACGACGAGCGGGCGCTCGGGAGTGACTGTGGTCTCGGTCATTGCGCTGCCGCCTTGATCGCCTCGACGATGTTCACATAGCCCGTGCAGCGGCAGATGTTCCCCTGGATGCCCTTGCGGATCTCGTCCTCGCTGGGGCTCTTATTCTGGCGCAGGAGCGCCGTCGCGCTCATCAGCATCCCCGGCGTGCAGTAGCCGCACTGGAGCGCGTGGTGGTCAGAGAAAGCTTGCTGGAGGCCGTTCAGCTCGCCTTCGGCGGCGAGCCCCTCGACGGTCTCAATCTTGGCCCCGTCGGCCTGGACGGCGAGCATCATGCAGCTCTTCACGAGCGTGCCGTCGACCAGCACGGAGCAGGCCCCGCAGTTGCCCGTGTCGCAGCCGATGTGGCTGCCGGTCAGGTCGAGGTCGTCGCGGATGAAGTGGATCAGGAGCCGGCGGGCGTCGACCTCGCGCTCGTACTGCTCGCCGTTGACGTCAACCGTGATCGTCTTGCGGGAGACGGCTTCCAACTATTTCCTTCCTGCGGCTTGGGCGACCGCGCGTAGGGCGAGGACTTCGGCGAGGTGACGACGGTAGTCGGCCGAGGCGTGCACGTCCCAGGGCGGGTCGAGGTTGGCATCCTGCACCGCGGTGCGCACAG
>JALYST010000124.1 GCA_030854665.1 Actinomycetota bacterium | reverse complement strand
CGCGCCGCTCGCGGCAACGTGCTTCTGCCAGGCCTCGTGCTCCTCCGGCGGCGAGGACCACGCGACGTGGTGAACGGTGCCGGCACCCGGGATGCCCGGGTCTCCAGGCGGAATGTCGTACGCGTACCAGGAGCCGCGCTTCGCCCCGCGCACCTCCCAGGTGTCGTCGTCCTTCGGGTCAAAGGCGAGCGTCTCCTCGAGGAAGCGGCGACTCGGCTCGGGGTCGGCGTACGCACGCACTCCGTCGAATCCCTGCAGCGCGAACTCGCGCGGGATCTGGGGATGGTCTGCGATCAGCGGCTGGTCGTCGGTCTCGACGGCGGCGATCTCATAGGCGAGGCCTTCCGGGTCTTCGAAGCGGAGACCCGTGTCGGCGCGCTGCGTCGGGACGTTCTCCGCGGCGAGCCGCTCCTCCCAGAAGTCGACTGCCTCGTCGGAGACCACGCGGAAGACGATCCTGTGCACCATCCCGGCGCCGGCGCGACCGCGACGGGCGTTCGGGTACTCGAAGAACGTCAGGTCACTTCCCGCGCTCCCTTTCTCGTCTGCGTAGAAGAGGTGATAGACGGTCGGGTCGTCTTGGTTCACGGATTTCTTGACGAGCCGGAGGCCGAGGACGCGGACGTAGAAATCGACGTTGCCGGGCGCGTCGCCCGTGATGGCCGTGATGTGGTGGATTCCCTCGAAGCGCATGGCCCGCTTGGACTGTACCCCGGCAGTCATGATCTACGCGTGGCGTTGACTGCGCGCGTGCGTCCGGCCGCCGGTGACTCCGAAGGGGCGCTGGTTTTGTTCCACGGGCGCGGCGCGGACGAGAACGATCTCTTTCCCCTGCTGGATGCGTTGGATCCGGAGCGCCGTTTCGTCGGCGCGACCCCGCGTGCGCCCTTGTCGCTGCCACCCGGCGGTGCGCACTGGTACGTGCTCGGCGGGATCGGCACGCCCGAGGCGACGACGTTCAATGCGAGCTACGCGGCTGCGTCGGAGTGGCTGGACGGTTTCCTGGCGGAGCACGGCACCGGGCACGACCGGCTGGTGCTGGGTGGGTTTTCGCAAGGCGGCGTGATGGCGTATGCGCTCGGCCTCCGGAAGGGACGTCCGCGCCCGGCGGCGATCGTCGCTTTCAGCTCGTTCCTCCCAACCGTTGAGGGGTTCGAGCTCGACCTGTCGCCGCCGCTGCCGGCGATCGCGATCGGCCACGGGACGCTGGATCCGGTGATCGGAGTCGAGTGGGGCCGCCAGGCGCGCGAGGTGCTCGAAGCTGCGGGCGCGGAAGTGCTCTATCGCGAGACGCCGATGTACCACGAGATCGACCCGGATTTCGTCCGCGAAGTGGCGCGGTGGCTGCAGCGTGTCATTCCGCCTCGCGGATGAAGGCGGCGAAGTTCGTACGCGCCTTGTCGAGGCCGAGCCCGAATTCGCTGAGCAGTGACGGCGAAAGCTTCGGTCCCTTGGTGGTGAGCCCGACCATCGCTCGATAACTGCTCCACTCCCAGTCTTCAGCAGTGGAACAAAGGCGTGCACGAACCGGGTTCAGAACGATGTACCTCGCCGCTTCGAAGAAGTGCCAATCTGTCTGCAGGAGCTCAGACCAGAAGCGGCGCTCGAAGACATGACCCTCGTAGCCGTGACGCCAGTCGAACCACTGGCCGTAGCAACCGTTCAGGTATTGCATCCCTTCCGACACGGTCGGTTCGACCGTCGTGACGAGCATGTGGAAGTGATTCGTCATTAGACACCAGGAATGCAGCTCCCACTCGTAGAGCGCCATGGTCTCGTCGAGGAGACCGAGGAACCGCCGACGAGATGTGTCGTCGGTGTAGATCGGCAGCTTGCGCACGCCGCGACTGACGAGGTGGTAGGTCCCCCCTGCGACGCGCGGGCGCAGCGGACGCGGCACTCATGACCTTTCGGGACGCTGTCTTGGGGTCAGACCCCAAGACATGGCTCCTGGGAACGGAACCCGTTGGTGTTGGGACAACGGGACTTTCACGCTACTGCTTGGGATGAGACTCGACTGTGACGACTTTGGAACGATTCGCCCTCCGGCGCGGTCACTCGACCAGCGCGAGAAACCGCTTGGTTCGCTCGTGGCTTGGCGAAGAGAAGAAACGGTCTGGCGGGGCTTCCTCGATTACCTGGCCCTCGTCCATCATCAGGATCGAGCTCGCAACGTGATGCGCGAAGCGCAGCTCGTGGCTCACGACGACCATCGTCATCCCGTCGCGCGCCAACCCTTCCATCACGTCGAGCACCTCTCGAACGAGCTCGACGTCCAGCGCCGACGTCGGCTCGTCGAACAGCATCGCCTTCGGACGCATCACGAGCGCACGCGCGATCGCTACCCGCTGCTGCTGGCCGCCCGACAGCTCCTCCGGATAATTGTCCGCTTTGTCCGCGAGACCCACACGGGCGAGGAACTCGCGCGCACGCTCTCTCGCCTCGCGCTTCTTCACCCCACGAACCTCGACTAGCCCGCACATGACATTGCCCAATGCCGTCATGTTCTGGAAGAGGTTGAACCGCTGGAAGACCATGCCGACCTCCGACCGGTGCGCGGCGAGCTGCTTCTCCGGAAGGTCACTCAGGCGGTCGCTCTCCAGGAAGACCGAGCCGGAATCCACCGGCTCCAGCAACGCGAGGCACCGTAGCAACGTCGACTTCCCGGAGCCGGAGGGCCCGATGATCACCTTCACCTCCCCACGCTCGACCTCGATCGACACGCCCCGCAACACCTCGAGCCTGTCGTAGGACTTGTGCACATCCTCCGCCCTGACCACGACGTCGCTCATCGGGCATCGTGGGCGACCGAGACAACGGGAACACGGCGACGTCGCCGTCCTGCCGAGCTCCACGTGTACCGTCGCTCGAGCTGGGCCTGGATCGCCATCAGGACACTGACGATCACCAGGTAATAGACGACCGCGGCCGAGTAAGCCTCCGCGTAGTGGAAGTCAGCCGCACCGCGTACCTGCGATGCCGTCAGCAGCTCGTGCAACGAGATGACGTACGCCAAGCTCGTCAGCTTTAAGAGCGTGATGAACTCGTTTCCCGTCGGCGGGATGATGATGCGGATCGCCTGCGGCACGATCACGCGGCGGAGAATGCGCGGACGTGTCATCCCTAGCGCCCTGCCCGCGAGCTCCTGGCCCGGATCGACCGAGAGCAGGCCGGCGCGGATGATCTCCGACATGTACGCCGCCTCGTTCAACGACAGCGCAATGAACGCCGCCAGGAAAGGCTTGAACCAATCGTGCGCGAACGTGCTCCAGATCTGCGGCAAACCGTTCCAGATGAACAGCAACTGCAGGAGCGTCGGCGTCGCGCGGAAGATCCAGCTGTAGAAGAACACGAAGCCGCGCACCGACCGGAAGCGGCTGCTACGGCCCAACGCAAGGAAGAACCCGATCACGCAGGCAGTCGCCAGCGAAACGAGCGTCAACTCGAGGGCGAGAAGCGCCCCACTCCAGTACGGCCTGGAGGTGAGCGCTTCCCAGAAGACGTGGGTGTCGAAGCTCGCGAGCACCCGCTCGTTGACCTACTTCACGTCAGAGGCCGGGATCTGATGCTTCGCGGCGATCTTCTTCAGCGTCCCGTTCTTCTTCAGCGTCTTGATCGCCGTCTTCAGCGCGGTGCCCAGCTTGGCCTCCTCTTTCCGGTAATAGATTCCGAACGAGTCGGTCTCCGGGAACAGGTACGCGAGTGCGAGCTTGCCGGGGTTCTGCTTCTTCTGGTACGCGCCCGAGGTGTCCTGCGTCAGCACGGCGTCCGCACGGCCGACGATGAGCTGACCGACCGCGTCCGTGTCGCCCGGATAACTCTGCAACGTGAACTGAGGCTTACCGGAGGATTTGAACTCCTCGTTGAGAGCCTTGAGGTACTCCTCGTACTTCGTTCCCGCCTGCACCGCGACCGTCTTGCCCGACAAGTCGTTCGGTCCCTTGATCCGCTTCGGGTTGCCCGCCTGCACGACAAGCGCGCGATGCGTCTTCATGTACGAAACGGCCGGGAACTGCTTGACGCGGTCCGGCGTGATGAAGATGCCGCTGATCACGATCGTGCATCTCTTGGCGGCGAGAGCCGGAAGCAGGCCCGGGAAGCCCGTCTCGACGAACTGCGCCTTGATCTTCCAGTTCTTTGCGATCGCGTTCGCGAGATCGACGTCGAACCCGACCGCCTTGCCGGCGGCCGTCTTGTACTCCATGGGCGGAAACGTCGGGTCGCTGCAATATTTGAGCGATCCTTTAACGGGTGACGCTGCCGCAACGGTCCCGACCACAGCCAGAGCTGCGATCAAGACCACGATGCCGATTGGGCCGATGTTGCGTTTCATTGCTCCTCCTAATTAGCCGACACCGGCAAGCAGGAACCCGCGCTGCTCCTTGAGCATCTCACGCGCGATCACCAGCCGCTGGATCTGGTTCGTCCCCTCGTAGATCTGCGTGATCTTCGCATCCCGCATCATCCGCTCGAGCGGGTACTCGGAGATGTACCCGTAGCCGCCGAGCACCTGCACGGCGTCCGTCGTCACCTCCATAGCCACGTCCGTGCAATAGAGCTTGGTCATCGCGGAAAGCTTCGTCAGCTCCGATCCCTCGATGCCCTCGTCGACCGCCGCGCCGAACTTGTAGAGAAGCCCGCGCGCCGCCTCGCACTTCGTCTCCATGTCCGCGAGCATCGCGGCGATGATCTGGTGCTCGCCGATCGGCTTGCCCATCGTCTCTCGCGTCTTCGCATAATCGAGCGCGTAATCGGTCGCTCCCTGCGCCAGGCCCAAACCCTGCGCCGCTACCCCGGGCCGCGAGCGGTCGAGGATGCGCATCGCGATCTTGAACCCGTCTCCCTCTTCGCCGAGCAGGTTCGCGGCCGGCACCCGCACTTCCTCGAAGACGAGCTCCCCGGTGGTCGACCCCTTGATCCCCATCTTCGGCTCGACGCGCGCCACCTCGAATCCCGGCGTGTCAGCCTCGACGAGGAACGCCGAGATGCCCGGATGTCCGAGGTCAGGATCCGTTTTCGCGAACACCGTGTACAGGTGCGCCACGCCCGCGTTGGTGATGAACCGCTTGGATCCATTCAGGACGTACTCATCAGCGTCGCGCCGTGCTGTCGAGCGCATGGCGGCCGAGTCGGAGCCGGACCCGGACTCGGTGAGCGCGTATGCGCAGAGCCACTCTCCGGACGCGAGGCGAGGCAGGTACCGCTGCTTCTGCTCCTCGGTGCCGGCGAGCTTGAGCCCGAGGGAGCCGAGCTCCTGCACCGCGAGGATCAGGCCGCTCGTGGCGCAGACCTTCGAGACCTCCTCGATCGCGACGAGCGCCAGGAGCGTTCCGGTTCCCAGGCCTCCGTACTCCTCGTCGAACAGGAGCCCGAAAAGGTCGTTCTCCCGAAAGAGCTCGACGACGTCCCAGGGAAACTCGTGGCTCTCGTCGATCTCCGCCGCCCTCGGCGCAATCCGCTCGCGCGCGAGCTGACGGACGAGATCGCGGATCTCGCGCTGCTCCTCGGTAAGTGGCTCGTACGCCACTCCGAGAGTCTAGTTCCGGCTAGTCGCTGGTAGGCCAGAAGCTCGCGACCGCGAGCATCACGACCAAGAGCAAGAGGATCGCAAGAGTGGTCACGCCTGCTTCAACGGCGAACGGCCTTTTTGAGTTCCGCGGTCATGGTGACGTCTACAGTCCCCCGGGTGATCCTCGAGAACGGGATCGTCCGGACGATGGCGCCGACGCTGCCCCTCGTCCGTGCACTTGCGATCGCCGGCGACCGGGTCGCAGGCGGCGTCGGAACACACGAGACGGCCCTCGCGAGCCCCGACCGCGTCGACCTCGGCGGACGCTGCGTCCTCCCTGGCTTCAACGACTCGCACGTCCACTTCCCGACCTGGGCGCTCGCACAACGCCAGATCCGGCTGGAAGGAACGACCTCGCTGGACGAAGCGCTGCAACGGGTGGCAGCGGCGATAGGGAACGTCCGCCCGGGAAAGTGGCTCCGCGGCCTCGGCTGGCGCGCCGGCGACTGGTCTCCTGCCGCCGAGCCGACCAAGGAAGCGCTCGACCGCGTCACCGGCGAGACGCCGACCGCGCTGATGGCCCGCGACTATCACTCGCTCTGGCTCAACTCCGCGGCGCTCGCGCACGCGAACGGCAACCTCGAGGTCGAAGGCGGTGTCGTCGTTCGCGACGAGCGGGGCGACCCCACCGGCGTGCTCCGTGAGGAGTGCGCCTGGCACTTTCGTGACACCTATGTGCGGCCGACCGAGGACGAGATGGTCGAGGCCTCACGCGAGGGCGTTCGCCTCGCG
>JALYST010000099.1 GCA_030854665.1 Actinomycetota bacterium | reverse complement strand
CCTCGTGCACCGCGAGGGTCCGCGCGATCGTCGAGAGCACAAGGCCTGCGTCGCGCAGCGAAGCGAGCGGGACGAAGACCGCGCCGTCATCGAACTTCCCCGCGGAGCGCGACCCGAGCTCGATGGCCAGGCGCGACTTTCCGGTGCCGCCGGAGCCCACGAGTGTGAGCAGCCGCGTCTTCTTGAGCAGTTCTTCGATCTGACTGAGCTCTCGCTCGCGCCCGACGAAGCTCGTCATCTGTGGCGGGAAGTTGCGAAGAGGAGCACCCATCGAGCGGAGCGGTGGGAACGCGTCGGGCAGTCCGTGTATGACGAGCTGATAGATACGCTCGGGCTGCGAGATGTCTTTGAGCCGATGCTCTCCAAGGTCGCGCAAGGTCACCCCTTCGGGCAGCGCGTCGCCGAGCAGAGCCTTGGTGACGGAAGAGAGCAGGACCTGGCCACCGTGACCGGAGGCGGCGACCCGTGAGGCGCGGTTCACGTCGTAGCCGACGTAGTCCATGCCGGTGTCCGGCCGCGCGGGTGTGGCGTCGCCCGTATGCATCCCCATGCGTACGCGGATCCGTGCGTCGTCCGGCCACATATGGGCGGCGAGCGTGCCTTGGGCGTCGGCGGCGAACGCTACGGCGTCATGCGCGGTGCGGAACACGAGGAAGAAGGAGTCGCCCTCCGTACGCACCTCGACCCCGTGATGCCGGGCGGCCGCGTCGCGAATGATCGGGCCATGCTGGGAGAGCAGTTCGTGCCAGCGGTCCGTCCCGAGTTCGCGTCCGAGCCGCGTTGAGGTTTCGATGTCCGTGAACAGGAACGTGACGGTCCCGGTCGGTAGCTCGCCCACGCCGCTCCCCCCGAGCGCATAGTGTCAGTTGCGCGCGCATCTGACCACCCCCGCTCATGACATTCAACTTGGTGCAGTCGCGTCGCTCGCTCTGTTGGCGCTGTTCTTCAACCCGATGCTGGGCATCGGAATCGCGCTCGAGCTCGACGGAATAGGAGGACCGGCGGCGACAATTCGGCCCGTGCACCTAGCCATCCGCTCGGCGAGTCGTTGAGCTCTGCTTGTTCAGCCCCAGTACGTGAACGTGCCATCCTCCGTCAGGAAGCGCGGTTCAGGACCTTCCCGGTTCACAGCGATCCGCCACTCCGATGTGATTGCGGAGGGCTCGTCGGCGGCACGGACTCAGCCCCACGTTCGGACTAACCTAGCGGCGTGCCGCGCGCCCAGCTTGCGGTCCTCGTGGTGTTCATCGCCTGTACGATCATCGGTGGGTCAAATGTCGTCGCGGTGCGTATCAGCAACCGCGAACTCGCGCCCTTTTGGGGCGCGGGCCTGCGTTTCGCAGTGGCCGCGCTCCTCCTGCTGGCGTTCGCCGTGTGGCGGCGAATCCCGCTCCCTCTAGGCAAAGCTCTGCCGGGTGTCGTTCTATACGGACTCCTAAACTTCGGTGTCTTCTACGCGCTCGGCTACTGGGCATTGCTCGAGGCGCCCGCGGCGGCCGCGGCGGCGGTAATCGCGCTCGCTCCGCTGCTGACCTTCTTCGCCGCGACGGCCCTGGGAATGGAGCGCTTCCGATGGCTAGGAGTCCTCGGCGGTGCCATCTCGGTCGTCGGCGTGGCCGTCGTCTTCGCTGATCAGCTTCACGCGAACGTTCCCCTCGGCTCACTCGTCGCGCTCTTCCTCGGTGCGGTCACCATCGCCGCTACAACCATCTTGTTGAAGCGGCTCCCCCGCACACACCCCATCGGAACGAACGCGGTCGCGATGATCCCCGGTGCGGGCGCGCTTCTCCTGCTATCGGCGCTCGCCGGAGAACGGCCCGGCCTGCCCACAACACCGGATGTGTGGCTTGTCTTGATCTACCTCGTAACGGTCGGTGCAGTCGGCCTCTTTGCCGGGGTCGTCTACGTTGTGGGTCGCTGGACGGCGTCGGCGAGCGCCTACATGACCGTACTGTTCCCGATCGTGACGGTCGCTCTGGCTGCGGCCATTGCCGGAGAGTTCGTGAGCCCGCAGTTCGTGACTGGTGCTCTCCTCGTCACGCTGGGGACTTACATCGGCGCGATTCTGCAGCCCGCTGCAACCGCGAAGACCGCCGCCGTGGCACGGGCAAGAAACTAGAGCCGAGCCATAGGCAGGTTGCCGGAGGGCAGGGACCGCGCACGACTGTTGACCGAACCAAGCGCCGTGCGGAGCGGCGACCGGGCGGTCGCCCCTGAGTTGGAGCGTCTGTGCAAGACGGCTCGTCTTCACCTGACGTCTACTGGCATCGAAGATCGACCGCTACACGAAGCCGCGGCGAGACCGGCGGGTAAGTACGCACCGCGAGCGCGGCGAATGGCCGCACTGCAACGCGGAGCTCATGGCGTCTCCTGGAGGAACACTTGCGCATCCTCGCGCATGGCCCCGTAGGCAGTCGTATCCTTCGCGGTCGCGCCCGCGGTGAGGGAGGCCTGAAGATGGCGGGGGAGCTGGACGTAGCTAGGGCCGCGCTCCTGCTCATGGACTTCCAGAACTACGGCGCTCATCCGAACGGCTACTGGGCGAAACGCGACCCTAGCTTCTTCGCGCGCCTCGCGACAAGCGGCGTCCTCGTGCGAGCGGCTTGCGCTCTTCAGGCCGCACGCAGCTCGGGGATGCGCGTCGTCCACGTCGCGAATCGTTGGCGCCCCGGCCATATCGACATGCACGAAGGGATGCCAGTGTGGGCGGGCCGCAAAGGCACAGACGTCGCCGTCGAAGGAACGTGGGGCGCGGAGATCGTCGAGGAGCTGGCGCCGACCCCCGGCGAGCCCGTCGTGGTGAAACGCAGCGTCGACGCGTTCGCGGGCACCGAGCTGAGCAGGCTTCTGACCCTTTACGGCACAGACACCCTGGTGCTCGCAGGGGTTGCGACCAACTTCGTCGTCGAGGGAACCGCCCGCGAGGCGGCGGATCTCGGCTACCGGGTCGTCGTGCTCTCGGACGCATGCGAGACCGTCAACGATGAGTGGCAGAGGTTCTCGCTTGAGATCATGTCACTCCTGGGCAAGGTGATTAGCGTTGACGAATTCGTTGCGGACCTCGGGGACTAGCCAAAGCCAGAAGAGCGAGCCTGTGTCCTCGAGGAATTCTCGGAGGGTCGTTGAGGTTCGAAGGGTCAATCCCTGCCTCCGGTTCTTATGGACTTCTGTGCATCGAGACTTCTGCTGTTGCTCGTTGTGGTCAGTTGGCCGCTAAGGCGTCGAGGACAGAAGTCTGCAAAACCTCCGTCCTGGGTCAGCGAGCCGAAACAGGCGCTGGTTATTTTGGTGATCTGAATCGTCATGGGGTTCGAGGAACATTGACGTAATCTCCCGCACGCGGGAAGCGGGCGAGAAGGTGAACCTGGAATGCCGAGCCAGCTCATCCCGACGTCTCTCGGTCGCTTCGATCGCCGCATCTATTGCGGCGAGGATGCCACGTCAGACGAGCACGCGATCCCCTTCGGACTGAACGGAACGTTGATCATGGCGCGCGCGAGCTGCATGACGGTGCGCCGCACGCCAGGTCGATCGAGTCTCAGCCAGGAGCCCGGCGCGCGTCGCGGTACGAGGCAACCGCTGCGACGATCAATGTGCCGAGACCGACGAGTAGGAGGAATCCGAAGAAAACGGCCCAGCTTGGCTGCGTAATCAAGCCAGCGATTTTGGGCAAGTCCGGACCGAAGAAGATGAGCGCTGGAAGAGTTCCTGCAAGCCAGAACCACCTCCGCCGTGGCGCATCGCGCCAGAATGCGGAGGCCACGATGACGGCGGTGTAGAGGAGGCCGAAGATCGCAGTGAAGATCAGCACAACCTCAAGAGACACGTTCCCCTCGGGCTTAGCCAACTGCGGCACGACCCCAGCCACGGAAAGCCCAAGGTATGCGAGGAGGCCAAGGAGAAGGGCGTACGCGGCGATGTAGACACGCATTGCGAGCGTTCGTCGCACGACGAGACTATAGGCCTGTAAACGCGAAAAACTGGGCCGATCGCGATTCCCTGACCTTAGCAAGGTCGTCCGCATCTCACCCGCGGCCGAGACTCCGGGGGCCTTCTGCTTGCCTGCTGTTCTCAATCGCGGGCGACGTACCCAGCGGCGGGTGGTGAAGTACTCATCTTCGACTCGGGCGCCGAGTCAGGTCCGACTTGGTCTTAAGCGAGCATGTGAACGCGGCCCCGATGCTCCTGGAGGCGCTCGGAGCGCCAGCTCCGGCCGCGACCGAAGGCCGCGACGATCTCACGATGCGCGTGCTCGACGCCCTCGCAGCGGCTCCGGCGGATCCCGACGCCCTCGCACGTCGGCTCGGGATGAGCGGACCCGCGTTCGCCACCGTCATCGCGCGTCTCCTGATCCGCGGCCAAGTCGCGGCGGCGGCGGATGGCCGGCTCGCCCGTCGATAGATCGATACCCCTGGTAGTTGGTCGGCTCGTTCCCCGTTAGCGCGTGGGGACGATCTTGATGATCCGGTCACCGCTCCCCGAGCTCGTCGTCACCAGCAAGGAACCATCGGGCGCTGCGCTCACGGCGCGGAGGCGCCCGTATTTCCGGTCGAGCAAGATCTCGCGCTCCGTGGCGATCGCGCCGTCGATGGAGAACCGGCGGAGATCCTGCTCCTTGAGCGTCGCGACGACGAGGGAGTTGGACCACGCGCCCCAATCCGCGCCGGAAATGAATGCCGCCGAGGCGACGGCGAGCGTCGACGCGCCCGAGCTCCACACCGGATCCACGAAGCCGCGGCTCGAACCGTTCGGACCGAGCGCCGCGGGCCAGCCGAAGTTCGCGCCTGCGGAGACCTGATTGAGCTCGTCCTGCATTTGGTCGCCGGCGTCGACGACGAAGCAGGTGCCGGTCCTGGGATCGAAGGCGAGGCCGCCCGGGTTGCGGAGCCCGAGCGCGTACACCACGGACGGAGCCGACTGGCCCTTGAGAGTGGGGTTGTCGTTCGGGACCGAGCCGTCGGCGTTGATCCTGAGCACCTTGCCATTCATCGAGGCGGTGTCCTGGGCGCGCGCCGGCACACCGCCATCGCCCGTGACGATCCAGAGCTTGCCGTCCGGTCCGAAGCGCATGCGGCATCCGTCGTGGAGTCCGCTCGCCACGATCCCCGCGCGAAGGATGGTTGTGTCCACAGCGATCGCGGTCGCCGACGCGCGATAGCGAAGGATCTCGTTGCGCCACTCGCCCTGATCGAGACGCGACGCGCACACGTACAAGAAGTGGCTCCGCGCGAAATCCGGATCGAGCGCCAGACCGAGGAGGCCGGCCTCGCCCATCGCTCGAACACCGGACACTTGGGTCGACGCAATGCGCTTGGCCATCGGCGCCGTGCTCTCGAAGACACTGATGGTCCCCGGCCGCTCGGTGACGAACATGCGGCCGTCGGGTGCGACTGCCACTTCCCACGGCACGATGAGCCCCGACTGGATCACCGTCTCGGTGATCGCAGGGCCCAACTTGGATGGGCTCATCGATGGTGTGGTGATGCCGCCACCTGGTGCGCAAGCGCTCAACAGGAACGCGACGATCAGACCTACCGCGAGACCGCGACCACCCACCGCGGCCCATTCTCCACGACCCGTGCCAGACTCCGGTGGTGCCCCCTTCTCTGATACGGATCCTCGACGCGCGCGGTGCGACCCGCGTCGCGCTCTCCCCCGATGCGGGGACTCTCTATTTCGTCAGCGACCTGACCGGCACGGTCCAGCTCTGGAGCGTGCCGATCGCCGGCGGCGTCCCGCAGCGGCTTTCGTACGAGGCCGACCGCGTTGGCGCGTACAGCGTCTCGCCCGACGGGACGCACATCGCGTACGGCGCCGATCAGGGCGGCGATGAGCGCTGGGCGCTCTGGGTGATGAACGCGGACGGCACGGAGGCGCACCGCGTGTCGACGCAGTCCGATCGGATCCATCACGTCGTCGACTGGACCCCCGACGGCCGCGGCGTCCTCGCCTTCGCCAATCTCCGAGACGACCGGTATTTCGATCTTCACGAGTTCCCCACCGACGGTGGTACGCCGAAACCGCGCTTCCGTCATGACGGCACCGGGTTCGGCGCCGCCGTCCTTCGCGATGGCCGGGTCGTCGTGACCACCAACCGCGGACGCAGCGACCACAACCACCTCTCGCTCGTCGAGCGCGACGGCTTGACCAGACTGCTGACCCCCGAAAAGCCGACCGCAATGCACCAGTCAGCGCACGCGTTCGACGACGGAATCCTCGTTTTGTCGGATCGCGACCGCGACCTGCC
>JALYST010000095.1 GCA_030854665.1 Actinomycetota bacterium | reverse complement strand
TGGTGCCGAAGGGGATCGCGCTGGGACACTCCGAAGGAACGGCGCTGTTCGTGTCGGCGCCCGTGCGCATGTTCTTCACGCTCATGCGGCCGCTCGTGTGGTTCCTTCAGCGTTCGACGGAGGTCGTACTGCGCTGGCTGGGGTTGCAGCCGCCCGGCGCGAACGACGACGTGCATTCGGAGGCGGAGCTGCGCATGCTCGTCTCGCAGTCGACGGAGTACGGCGAGATCGAGCAGCAAGAGCAGGAGATGCTCTACAAGGTGTTCGACTTCGCCGACAAGGAGGCGAAGGACGTGATGGTGCCGCGACCCGAGGTCGTCGCGCTCTCCATCGCTCTCCCGCCGGAGCAGTGCCTCGAGGCAGTGATGGACTCACCGTTCACCCGGTATCCCGTGTACCGCGAGTCGCTCGACAACGTCGTCGGCATCCTGCACGTACGCGACCTCTTCCGCGCCCTGCGCGACCGCGGCATGCACGAGGTCAAGGTGGAGGACATCATCAGGCCCGCGCACATCGTCCCCGAGACGAAGGACCTCGCCGCGCTGCTCGGAGAATTCCGCCGCGCGAACCAGCACATGGCGATCGTCGTCGACGAATACGGCGACATGGAGGGGATCGTCACTCTCGAGGACCTCCTCGAAGAGATCGTCGGGGACATCGAGGACGAGTTCGATCTGCCGGACGAGTCAATCGAACAGATCGACGAGGACACGGTGATCATCGACGGGACGTTCCCGATCGACGACTTCAACCAGCGGTTCAAGACCGAAATGCCGGACGAGGACTACCACACCATGGCCGGCTTCGTCTTCGGGCTGCTCGGGCGCCAGCCTGAGGCAGGTGACACGATCAACCACGACGGCATGCGTTTCGACGTGCTCGAGATCGAAGGCTCGCGCATCCTCAAGCTCGCGGTGACCTTCGAGCAGCGGCGGGAGCAGCGCGACCGCGACGATGTCGAGCGCGAGGCGCTCGAAGCCGAGCTCTTCGACGCCGACTCCTAACCGGCTCTCAACGGTGTCGTGGCTACCATGGCCCGTGAAATCTTCGACCGGGGAAGGAGCCTCATGAATCGCATCACGCTCGCGCTCGGGGTCGCGCTGGCGGCTCTCGTTGTTGCCGCTCCCGTTGCGGCTCGACAGTCGGCGGTGGCGGCGACCACCGTCAGCGTCACGATGAAAGAGTTCAAGTTCACGCTCTCAAAGGCAAAGGTGCCGCACGGCAAGGTCACCTTCAAGCTCGTGAACAAGGGCAAGATCGAGCATGACTTCGCCATCGGCGGGAAGAAGAGCTTGAAGATCAAGCCCGGGAAGACGGGCTCTCTTACCGTCACGCTCAAGGCCGGCAAGCTCGCCTACAAGTGCACTTTGCCCGGCCATGCTGCCGGCGGCATGAAGGGCAACCTCACCGTCACCTAGTGACCAAACCGCCTGAAGCTCCTTCGCGTAAATAGATGGCGAAAGGCCATCTACGCGAAGGAGTTCATGTTGCGACTCGCACTTTCGGCGCTCGTCACCGCCGCCGTGGCGGCAGTCCTCTTTGTGCTTCCGGCTTCCGGCAAGACCACCGGGCTTGTCGGAGAGGTCGGCCCCGGCTTCACCATCGAGGTCAAGAAGGCCGGGAAGGACCTCAAGACAATCAAGGCCGGGACGTACAAGATCAAGGTCGAGGACAAGTCCTCGATCCACGACTTTCACCTGAAAGGACCCGGTCTGAACAAGAAGACCGGCATCGCTTTCAAGGGCGACACCACCTGGACGATCAAGCTCAAGCCCGGCCGCTACACGTACCAGTGCGACCCGCATTCCGCGAGCATGAAGGGTCATTTTCTGGTCACTGCGTAACCGGAACCTCTTCGATCTGGCCGTCTTCGATCCGGAAGGCGGCCAGATCATCCTTTTGGATCGAGTACACGAGGTAGGGCTTCCCTGCCCAGAGGCCGATGTTCTCGACGTCGGTGCGCGACGGCCGCGCGGGCGAGGAGATGTGTGAGTGGAAGACAGCGAGCTCGTAGCCGTCGTCCTCGGCGAACCAGATCTCCGGGTCGTCGAACTCGAGCTCGAAGCGGTAGGGAGAGGAAGCGGCGTTGCGACCTGGCTCGTAGCGCTCCGCGCGGCCGTCCCGCAGGAGGACGAGCCCGCACGCTTCGTTCGGCGCCTCGACTTCGGCGTGCGCGGCGAGAGCTGCGCGCACATCGTCGGGGATCACCACCAGACGTTCCGTTCCATCGCCTGCTCGACGTCGTCGGCTTCCCAGAACTCCGCCGAGAGGTATTTCCAGCCGGCATCGGCGAGAATCGCCACGACGACGCCTTCGTCGAGCTCCGCCGAGAGCTTGCGCGCGACGTGGCCGACGGCTCCCGCAGACACGCCCGCGAAGATCCCTTCGTCATCGAGCAGCCGGCGCACTTCGTGCACTGACTCCTCGTTCGACACGAGAACCTTGCGGTCGAGCTTCGACACGTCGAGGATCGGCGGCACGTAACCGTCGTCGAGCGAGCGCAATCCCATCACCGGATCGCCGGGCAGCGGCTCCGCCGCGGCGACGACGATGTCGGGGAAAGACTCACGCAGGCGCTCGCCCGTCCCCATCAGCGTTCCACCGGTGCCGAGCCCGGCAACGAGCACGTCGACCCGGTCGAGCGCGTTGGCGATCTCTGCCCCCGTGCCTTCGTAATGCGCGCGCGGATTCGCCTCGTTGGCGTACTGGAAAGGCATGAAGTAGCGGGGCTCGCGCTCCGCAAGCTCCAGCGCTAGGCGCACCGCACCGTTCGAACCCTCGGCGCCCGGTGAGAAAACGGTGTTCGCGCCGTAGAGCCGCAGCAGGCGCTTGCGCTCCTCGGTCGCGTTCTCGGGCATCACGCAAGTGAGCGGGTATCCCTTCAGCTTGGCAACGAGCGCAAGCGAGATGCCGGTGTTGCCGCTCGTCGGCTCGAGGAGCTCGCGTCCAGGCTCCAGCTCGCCGGAGGCTTCGGCCGCCTCGATCATCGCTTTGGCGATGCGGTCCTTGATCGAGCCCGTCGGGTTCTGCCCCTCGAGCTTCGCGTAGATCTGAACGTCGCCGACGGGCTTCAGCTCTACGAGCGGAGTGTTGCCGACGAGCTCGAGCACATTTTTTGCAGTTCTCAACTTCATCGAGCGAAGCGTGGATCTAATCCCCAACCCGCCGAAAGTGCGACAGCACTTTCGGCGGAGTTAGCCACCGGCCATGGCCGGTAGCAGGATCACCGTGGAGCCGGGGCGTACCTCGGTCTCGAGCCCCTCGAGCGTGCGCACGTCCTCGCCCTCGACGTAGACGTTGACGAACGGTGCGATGTCACCGTCCTCGACGAGTTGAGTGCGCAGTCCTGGGAACTGTCCCATCAGGTCCTCGAGCAGGTCGCGAACCGTGTCGCCCGCTGCCGCGACCTCGCGCTGGCCTCCTGCCTGCTCGCGCAGCGTCGGTGGGATCCGCACCTT
>JALYST010000081.1 GCA_030854665.1 Actinomycetota bacterium | reverse complement strand
ATCAGCGGTCGATCAGTATAGCCAGGGGCTTTTTCCGGGCGAAAGCCGCGCTTTCGCCGGGTTCTGGGTTTGCCGCTTCGCGGGAACGTGCGCGGGCCGAGCCCGCGCACTTCTAAAAGGGGTTTTGGCCAGGGGCGGCGGCTAGCTCTTGGCCTCGCCCCAGACCCACCCGCCGCTGAGATCGCCGCGCACGTCGAGGATGAAGAGCAGGGGAACCTCGCGGCTCTCCCCACGCCCCCTCCTCGCGTCGGCTGCGAGCGCTCAGTTCTTCGCTTCACTCCAGTCGTCGCCGACGCCGATCTCGACCGCCAGGGGCGGATCGAGCGGGTACGCCCGGCACATCTCCTCTCGGACCAACTCCCGCACCGGGCCGACCTCCGCCTCGGGCACCTCGAGCAGAAGCTCGTCGTGCACCTGCAGGACGAGGCGCGCACCCCGGCCCTCGTCGCGGAGGCGCCGGTGGATCGCGATCATTGCCTTCTTGATGATGTCGGCGTTCGAGCCCTGCATGACGAAGTTCACTGCAAGGCGCTCGCCCAGCGAACGCGTCGCCTGGTTGGACGCGCGTATTTCCGGCGTCGGCCGGCGCCGGCCGAGCAGGCTCGTGGCGTAGCCGTCGCGCTTCGCCTGCTCGATCGTGCGCTGGATGAAGTCCTGCACGAGTGGGAAGCGCGCGAGGTACGCGTCGATGTACTCCTGTGCCTGGTCACGCGGGATCTCGAGATTCTCGGAGAGTCCGAATGCCGAGATGCCGTAGACGATGCCGAAGTTGATCATCTTGGCGATCGAGCGATCGCCCGACGTCAGCTCCGTCGGCTCCTTGCCGAGCACCTCAACGGCGGTAGCGGTGTGGATGTCGTCGCCGCGGGCGAACGCCTCGCGGAGCTTCGGCTCGCCCGACACGTGCGCGAGGATGCGCAGCTCGATCTGCGAGTAGTCCGCGGAGAGCAGACGCGAGCCGGATTCCGGGACGAACGCCGAACGGATCTCCTTACCGAGCTCCGTGCGGATCGGGATGGCCTGCAGGTTCGGGTTCGTAGTCGAGAGGCGCCCCGTCGATGCAACCGTCTGATTGAAAGTTGTGTGCAGGCGGGCGTCGGTCTCCGAGAGCAGCGACGGCAGCGGGCCGAGGTACGTGTTGAGCAGCTTCGAGTACTCGCGCCACTCCTCGATCACCGGCACGATCTCGTGCTCGTCCCGGAGCGACCGAAGCACGCGCGTATCCGTCGAGTACCCGGTCTTGCCTTTGCGGCCGGGGGTCAGCTGCAGCTTCTCGAACAAGATGCGCGCGACCTGTTGCGTCGACCCCAGCATGAACTCCTCACTGGTGAGCTCGTACGCCTTCGCTTCGAGCTCCTCGACACGGTCGGCGAGACGGGCGGTGATCTCACCCATGCGGTACGTGTCGATCTTGACGCCCGCGTCTTCCATCGCGGCGAGCACCGCAGTCAACGGGAGCTCGATGTTGCGATAGAGATCCTCCGCGCCACGTTCGCCGACGCGCTCCAGCATCGTCGGCGCAAGCCGCCGGGGGATCTCTGCGTGGCGCACGAGCGCAGCCGTCTCGTCGTCCGACGCCGGGAAAGGAATGGGCTCGACGCCGTACTCCTGCGCAAGGTCGTCAAGTTCATAGCCCGCGCGCCCGGGCTCGATCAGGTAGGCGAGCAGCATCGTGTCCTCGGCAGGCTCCATCGTGAGCCGCGGCAAGGCCTTGAAGTCGTGCGCAACGAGATCCGCGTCATCGAGGCGACGCTCGAGACCTGCTTCCCACTTCCCGACGATGACGCCGTCGTCCTGGGCGAGTGCGAAGCGCCCATCACGGATCGCGAGCGACGCACGGCCCCGCACCTCCGGCAACTCCCCCTCGCGCCACGCAACCTGCGTTCCCTCGACGCGCATCGGTTGTGCCGGCACGGCTTCGTCAAGGATGTCGACGCGCCCGAGCAAGTTGCGGAACTCGAAGCGCCGGAACATCTCGCGCAGCTCGGAGCGGTCAGGCGGCAGTAGCACGAGCTCGGCGGGATCGCAGCCGAGATCGAGATCGCGTCGCATCGTCGCCAGCGCCTTCGACTGCCGCGCCTGGTCGGCGAGTTCGGTGATGTTCTTGCGCCGCGCCGGCGACAGGCCGTCGGCGTGCTCGATCACTTCTTCGAGCGAGCCGTACTGGGCGATCAGCTGGCCGGCGGTCTTGTCGCCGATGCCCGGGATGCCGGGAATGTTGTCCGACGTGTCGCCCTTCAACCCGATGAAATCCGGAATCTGGTCGGGCCGGATGCCGTAGCGCGCCTCGACACGGTCGGGCGTGTAGACCTGGACGTCGGAGACGCCGCGCGGCGTCATCATCAGGCTGACGTTGTCGGAGACGAGCTGGAAAGCATCCCGGTCGGTCGACACGATCGCCGTCCTGATCCCGGCCTCGTCGGCTCGCGTTGCCAACGTGGCGATGACGTCGTCGGCCTCCCAGCCCTCGAACTCGAGGTTGCGGTAGCCGAAGGCCTCCACGATGGGCCGAAAGAACGGGAACTGCTCGGACAGCAGATCTGGCGTCGGGCGCCGGTCGGCCTTGTAATCGGAAGCCACCTCCAGCCGTTCGGCCGGTCGGGTGTCCCATGCAACGGCAACGCCTTTCGGCCTGTAGTCCGAGAGGAGCTTGAACAGCATGTTCGTGAAGCCGAGAAGCGCATTCGTCGGGAAGCCCTCGGTGGTTGCAAGCTCCTCGGGCAGCGCGAAGAAGGCCCGGTAGGCGAGGTTGTTGCCGTCCACGAGGAAGAGCTCGGCATCGCGCACCGGACCGTCGTCGAGCTGGAGCTCAGCACCTGTCAGGGTCTTTGGCATCCGGCCCAACGCTATCGTCCGGCGCCAGTGCGAGAGCTTCAGATTCACCCATTTTCCGACGCTGACCTGAATCGCCGCGGGCCATGAGGCGGATCCCCCTGCTCGCAGGCTCGCGACTCGTCGTCGTGACGGCCGATGACGATGGGATCGTCCTGCAACCGCCTCCGCCCGCGGACTCCGTCGCGGACGTCGGCGCCGCCGTGCGCGACGCGTTGCGCTTCCCCCTCGCGGGTCAACCGCTCGAAGCGCTCGTGTCGCGCGGTGCCCGTGCGACGATCGTCGTCGAGCCGCCGCACCTGCCGCTGCCGGGCTCGGAGCGTGACCCGCGCCAGGCTGCGATCGCCGCGGCGGTGGCAGAGCTGGAGCGGCTGGGCATTCCGACCGGGTACCAGACCCTGCTCGTCGCGGGCGGGCTCGCGCGCCGCGCCGGGAACGAGCAACTCGAGACACTGGTCTCGCCCGAATTTGCGCGACGCTTTCACGGTCACGTCGAGGTGCACGACGCCGAGCGCGAAGATCTCGTCGAGATCGGCACTGCCGGCTCGATCCCGCTGCGCATACACCCGGCGCTCGTGGGCACCGACGTCGTCGTCGTGGTCACCGCCGCCGAGACGGTGCTGCACGGCGGGCCGGCGGCTCTAGTCGGCGCCGCCGGGACCGAGGTGTTGCGCGCAGCCGGTGCCTACTCCTTGCTCGAGACGTCGGCGTCGCAGGGGTGGCGCCTCGGGATCGAGCTCGAGCGTACGCTTGCGCGCCGCGTTCCCGTCATCGGCGCCTCGCTCGTTCTCAATCACCCGCGCTTCGGCGGCACCCTCGGCGGCTACCCGTACGAGGCTCAGGCGCTGGAGCGCGTCGTGCGCTCACCGTTCCGTCATCTTTTCCGGACGCTGCCCGAGGCGCTGCGCGCCTACGTCTTGCGTTCGGTGCCGCTGGAGCGCACGGTCGCTGCCGCGTTCGCGGGCCCACCGTCCGTCGCCCATACCGAAGCGCTGCTGCGCGGTGTCGAGCTCCGCGGTATCACCCTCGACCGACAACTCGACGCCATCTGCATCGGCGTGCCCCGGACGACCCCGTACCTGCCGCGCGAACGCCCGAATCCGCTCCTCGGCGCATACCTCGGGCTCGGGCTGGCGCTACGGCTCTGGCGCGACTCCTTTCCGCTCGCGGAGGGAGGCACGGCAATCCTCTTCGACCGTTTCCAGCGTCACTTCACGCATCCCACGCAGCAGCCGTACCGCGCTTTCTTCGCGGCGACACGCGCCACGGGCCCCGACAACACCGCGCTCGCAGAAGCCGAAGGCATCGCCGCTGCCGATCCTCGTGCTCTCGAGGCCTACCGCGCTGGCCGCTCCGTCCATCCACTGCTGCCCTTCGTGGACTGGGACGGCTGCCGGCCCGCACTCGGCCGGCTCGGCCACGTGATCATCGCCGGCTGCCGCGATCACGGCGCCGCCCGGCAACTCGGCTTTGTGCCGACACACGGTGTCGGGCCGGCACTGACGATGGCTCGTGGCTGGACAGAGCGCCCGCCACGCGTCGGCTTCCTCCTCTCGCCGCCCTACTTCCCACTTCGAGTCGGCTCGGGCGCCGGCTAGAGAATCTTCGAAAGGAACTGCTGCGTGCGCTCCTGGTCCGGGCTGGTGAAGAAGTGCTCGGGCGTCCCCTCCTCGATCACACAGCCGTCGTCCATCATCACCACCCGGTCCGCGGCTTCGCGTGCGAAACCCATCTCGTGCGTGACGACCATCATCGTCATCCCCACTCCCGCGAGCTCCTTCATCGCCTCGAGTACCTCACCGATCGTCTCGGGGTCGAGCGCGCTTGTCGGCTCGTCGAAGAGCATGAGCGCAGGCTTCATCGCGAGAGCGCGCGCGATCGCGACTCGCTGCTGCTGGCCGCCCGAGAGCTTCCCCGGATAGACGTCGCGCTTGTCGGCTAACCCGACGCGCGCGAGCAGCCCCTCCCCCTCTCGAATCGCCGGCCCCTTCGGCGTCTTCCGCACACGTAGGGGGGCCTCGATCACGTTCTCGAGCGCCGTCATGTGCGGGAAGAGGTTGAAGCGCTGGAAGACCATGCCGATCTCGCAACGCTGACGCGCGATGTTGTTCTCCGAGTCCTCGACAAGCTTGCCGTTCTTTTCCCGGTAGCCGATCAGGTGCCCGTTGACCTCGATCCGACCGCCGTCGATCTTCTCCAGGTGATTGATACAGCGGATGAACGTGGTCTTCCCGGAGCCGGACGGCCCGATGATGCAGACCGTCTCGCCGGGCCGGACCTCGAGCGAGACTCCTTTCAGGACCTCGAGGCGGCCGAAACGCTTGACCACGCCCTCCGCGCGGACGATCGGTTCCACGGTCATCGGGCGGATCGTCCCCAGAGGCGGCCCGGCACGGGCGCCCAAGCCTCGCGCACGCGCTCCCAGAACGACAGCTGGTCCCCACGTTCACTCGCCGCGAGCCGGCCTTCGATCCAGGCCTGGATGACACTCCAGACGACGGTCAGCATGAGGTACCAGAACGCGACTGCCGCGAAGTACTCACTCGGCTTGAACGTGCTGGAATAGTGGATGTCGGCGTCGAGGAAGAGCTCGTAGACGCCGATGAAGGCGAGCAGCGACGTCGTCTTCAGCATATTGTTGAATTCGTTGCCGAGCGGGGGCACGATCACGCGGGCGGCCTGCGGGAGGACGATGCGACGCATGGCCAACCGCTGCGGCATGCCCAGCGACCGCGCCGCCTCCATCTGTCCCTTGTCGACGGAATCGATGCCGGCGCGGATGATCTCGCTCATGTAGGCGCCCTCGTTGATCGACAGCGCAACGATTCCCGCCACGACCGCTCCACTGAGCGAAAAAACCCCGAAGTCCATCGTCCGAGGGAAGAGGTCAAAGCCCAGGAAGAGGTTCGCGCCGAAGTAGATGAAGAAGATCTGCACGATCACGGGCGTTCCGCGGACAACAAGAACGTAGAACCCACCGAGGATCCGCAGCGGCAGGACCTTCGACATCCGCATGAGCGCGGACAGCAGGCCCAGCACCACGCCCCAGAACTGCGCAAGGACCGCGATGTAGATCGTCCGCCAGAGCGCCTGCGCGAAGACGTGATCCGGGTGGAAGATCCGTTCCCAGAAGATGTGCCACTCGAACGCGGCGAGGAACATGTTCGTCTACTTCAGTGCGGTCGCGCTCAACTGCCACTTCTTCAGGATCTTCGCCATCGCCCCGTCCGCGTACATCGCATCGACCGCCTGCTTGACGGCTGTCTGCAGCTCCGTATCGCCCTTCCGGATGGCGATGCCGACCAGAATCGGGTTGATGGGACTCCCGCCGAACGTGAACGAGGAGGGGTCCTTCTCGATGTAATAGGCAACCACCGGAGCGTCGCCGAAGTACGCATCCACCTTGCCGGTCTTCAGCGCGTTCGCCGCATCCGTGTCCTTCGGGAAGGTGACGACGTCGATCGGCTTCTTCCCCTGCGCTTTCAGCTTCTTGCTCTGCTGGTCCAGGTAGTCCTTGTTCGTCGTGCCGACCTCGACCGACGCGCTCTTACCGGCAAGGCTCGGGACGCCGGTGATGCTCTCCGGATTGCCCTTCTTGACCATGAACGACTGGCCGACCTTGATGTAGTCGACGAACGCCACCTGCTTCTGACGCTCCGGCGTGTCGTTCATGCCGCTGATGATCGCGTCGCACTTCTTGCCGAGTAGCGCCGGGATGATCCCGTCGAAGCCGGTGTTGTCGAACTGGGCCTTCACGCCCAGCCTCCGAGCGATCTCCGCGCCGATCTCGATGTCCGAGCCCACGGGCTTGGTGCCCTCGTAGAACTCCTCCGGCGGATAGGTGATGTCGCTGCAGAAGACGAGCACACCGGCGCTGGAGATGTTTGCCGGCGCGGTGATCCCACCGCCCGTCGCAGCGGTGGCGGTCGTCGTCTCCGCGCTCTTGTTGCTGCTACCGCCGCAGCCCGCGGCGATGAAGGCAAGGAGGACTGTGAGGGCGCCTGCGAGTACAGTCAGCTTGGAGCGGGGCACGACGGACTCCTCTCGTCAATCGGTCTCACCAAGATACGTCTTTCTGACCTGCTCGTTGCGAAGTAGCGCCTTCGCATCGTCGGCGAGGGCCACATTCCCGGTTTCGAGCACGTAGCCGCGGCTGGCCACCTCGAGCGCCATCATGGCGTTCTGCTCCACGAGCAGGATCGTCGTCCCCTGCTGGTTGATCTCGACGATCGTCTCGAAGACGCGCTCGACGAAGATCGGCGAGAGCCCCATCGAGGGCTCGTCTAGGAGGAGGAGCGTGGGACGCGCCATCAGCGCGCGCCCGATCGCGACCATCTGCTGCTCGCCGCCGGAGAGCGTCCCGGCGCGCTGGCGCTTCCGCTCGGACAGCCGCGGAAAAAGCGAATAGACACGGTCGAGGTCGCCCTTGAGCTCTGAGCGATCACGCCGCTGGAAGGCGCCCATCTCGAGATTTTCGAGGACCGACATGCGCGGGAAGAGCTTGCGCCCCTCCGGCGACTGCGAGATGCCCATCCGCACGATGTCGTGCGGCGGCTCATGCGTGATGTTATGTCCGGCGAAATGAATCGAGCCGTGCCGCGGATGGTTGAGTCCGTTGATCGAGCGCAGCGTCGTCGTCTTCCCGGCTCCGTTCGAGCCGATCAGCGTGACAATTTCGCGCTGACGCACCTCTAGCGAGATCCCCTTCAGCGCCTCGATCGTGCCGTAGAAGGTGCGGATCCCCTCGACGTGGAGAACGGTCTCGCTAGCCACTCGCGACCGCTCTCGTCCCGAGGTACGCCTCGACCACGCGCGGGTCCTTCTGGACCTCACGCGGCGGCCCCTCGGCGATCCTCGCGCCGTAGTCGAGCACCGTCACCCGGTCCGAGACCCCCATGACCACGCGCATGTCGTGTTCGATCAGCAGCACCGTCAGGCCTCGGTCCTCGCGCAGCTTGTGGACGAACCCGATGAAGTCGAGCGTCTCCTGGGGGTTCATGCCGGCGGTCGGCTCGTCGAGCAGCAAGAGCTTGGGCTGCGTGGCCAGCGCTCGGGCCACCTCGAGCCGCCGCTGATCTCCGTAGGGCAGGTTGCGCGCGTAGACCTCGCCGCGTCCGGCGAGCCCGCAATACCCCAGCAGCTCTCGCGCCGTTTCGCGCGCCCGCTCCTCCTCGCGTCTGATCCGGGGTGTGCGGACGATGCTGGCGAGGATGCCGCCCCTGAGCCGCGCATGCATGCCCACGAGCACGTTCTCGAGAGCCGACATCTGCTGGAAGAGGCGGATGTTCTGAAACGTGCGCCCGATGCCGCGCTCGGTGATCGCATGTGGGGGCCGACCGGTGATGTCCTCGCCGTCGAACTCGACTCGCCCGCTCGTCGGCTTGTACACGCCGGTAAGCATGTTGAAGAACGTCGTCTTGCCGGCACCGTTCGGACCGATCAGGCTTACCGTCGAGTCCCGGGGGATGGTGAAGTCGACGTGGTCGACAGCGAGTAGCCCCCCGAACTCCTTGTGCAGCGAGCGCGTGGTGAGGATGTCGGCCGTCACGCGGTCTCGTCCTGGATCGGCGTGTCGTGGACGCCGGTCTCGAACTCGAGTTTCCGCCTTTGCTCGGGAAAGAGACCTTGCGGCCTGAGCAACATCACTAGCACGATGATCACCCCGTAAATTCCGAATGTCACTAAGGGCGCGTTGAGGCACCCACCGCTGATGACCGACGACGGGTCCTGTTTGGTCGGATCGCACACGAAAACGCGATCGTTCATCCAGCCGTTGAAGTTGGCGATCCCCTCCAGGTTGAGGTACTCGAGGAAGGCCGCGCCGGCAACCACCCCCCAGACATTGCCCATCCCGCCCAGGATGACCATGCAGAGGATCAGCACGGAGATGTTGAAGAAGAAGTCATCTGGGAAGACGCCCGTCTTGATGCTGGCGAACCAGGCTCCGGCGATCCCGCCGAAGAAGGCGCCCGACGCATAGGCCCAGGTCTTCGTGCGCATCAACGGAATCCCCATCGCCGCCGCGGCGGTCTCGTCCTCGCGAATTGCGATCCAGGCCCGGCCCAGCCGCGAGTCGCGCAGGCGGACGCTGCAGAAGACCGTGATCAGCAGGAGCCCTAGCGCACTCCAGAACATGAGGGTGAGGAAGTTCACGTACGTGCCCTGCTCGCTGAGGTAGCTGGCCGGCAGCCCGGCATGGCTCGACAGCCAGTGGCCAAAGCCCGGCGGGTCGATCGGGTTGATCCCGGGAGGGCCGTTCGTCAGGTTGAAGCCGAGCCCGTCCGTGTCCCCGTTGCGCGCCACCTGGGGCAGAATCTCTCCGAAACCGAGCGTGACGATCGCCAGGTAGTCCCCGCGAAGGCGCAGCGTGGGAAGGCCGATGATCACGCCGACTAATGCGGTCAGCAAGCCGGCCGCTATCAGGACGAGCCAGATCGACAGGTGGATGCCGCCCACACGCAGGATGGCCGGCTCGGCAACCGATCCGAGGTCGAAGCTGATTCCGTAGGCGGCGAAGTGAGGGGACGCAAGCCACGCTGCCGTATATGCGCCGATCGCGTAGAAGGCGACGTAGCCGAGGTCGAGCAGGCCTGCATATCCGACCACCATGTTCAGCCCGATCGCCATCATCGCGAAGATGATCATCGAGACCATCGTGTCCATGCTCGGAAACGTGTTGAAGACGGGAAGGTCGAAGAGGAATCTCTGGTAGTTCGTCTGCTGGATGAAGAAGGGATACGCGACGACGAGAGCAAGCACCGTCGCGGGCACGGCGAAGCGGCGCAACCGTGACGGCAGCAGGTAGAGCACATACGTGATCAGGAGCAGGACGATCAGGGAGAGGTCAGGTGCAGCTCCGGCTCCCCAGGCAACCAGGATCACGACGCCCGCAATGACCACCGGCGGCACCGCCCGCTGCAGGAAAGGCGACCGCGCCTGCCAGCGGCCGCGTGCGTTCCTCACCCCCACGTGCTCAAGGCCAAACCACAAACCCGTGTACGCATACTTCGCCAGGAACAGGACGAGTATGGCGGCGACCAGGGTGTACACCTCGGCGCTCCGCTGGAACTTGCCCGACCAGGCCAGACCGAGCAGGACGCCCGCGATCAGCAGCGCCGGCGCCGCGCGGCGCACGACCGGGTGCGCACGTCGCCAGGGCGACTGGAAAGTCCTTCGGGCCACCTCAAGCCCCCTCGGGCGTCCGCTCGCCGAGCAGTCCCTGCGGCCGGAAGACGAGGATCATGATCAGGATGGCGAAGACGAGCGACTCGGTCCACTTCGAGCCGGGGGCGTACCAGCCTAAACCTTCGTTGAAGTTCTGGATCAGACCGATTAGGAGCGCGCCCAGCACGGCGCCGGGCAGATTGCCGATACCTCCGAGGACCGCGGCGGTGAACGCAAACAGACCAAGCGTGAAGCCCGTGGCAAAACTGATCTGTGTGGAGTAGAACGCGAAGATGACGCCCCCCGCACCCGCGAGCGCGCCAGCGACGAGAAACGTGACGGAGATCGTCCGGTCGACGTCGATGCCCATCATCGCGGCGGCGTCCCTATCCTGAGCGGTCGCCCGCATGGCCTTGCCCTGGCGGGTGAACTTGACGAGCCAGATCAGCCCGATTAGGACCGGAACGGTGATCAGGACGACGAACAGCCTGTCGGACGTGTAGACGACCTGCCCAACGCTGAAGATCTTGCTGCCATTCCCGGCGGAAAAGTCGCTCACGGGCACGCTCACCGGCCGCGTTCCCTTCCAGATGATCGCCACGTTCTGGAGGATGAACGAGACGCCGATTGCGGTGATCAGCGGTGCGAGGCGCGGTGCGCTACGGAGGGGCTTGTACGCGATCCTCTCGATGGCCGCGTTGAGCAGCGCACAGCCGACGATCGCCGCCGCCAGCGACACGAGCAGCGCCGCGATGAGGCTGCCGAAGGCGGGATTCTCTCCTAGCGCGAAGACCTGGGCGACAAGCGTCGCCGTGATCATCCCGCCGAGCATGAAGACGTCGCCGTGAGCGAAGTTGATCAGCTCGAGGATGCCGTAGACGAGCGTGTAGCCGAGCGCGACGAGGGCGTAGAGAGCGCCCTGGGAGACGCCGATCAGGAGGACCCGGCCGAAATTATCCGGGGCTTTGACGAGGTTCACGCCGAGCCAGACGAGGACGACCAGGACCAACAGGAGCCCGATGGCCTGGCTGGCTCTCGCGCCGAGATCCCGCCTGGCCTTGAGCGGCCGAACGTGAGCCTCGGTGACCAGATCCGCCTCCTTCAATGCGGCTGGGGAAGGACCGGAAGCCCTGCCCCAGCCGGATGCCTTTCCTGCGGGCTAGCCGAAGCCGAGCTTCACGCCTTTACCTTGAGGATGACTGCAAACACGGGGACGCCGGTGTCGCCGCGCAGCTGGTCGAAGCTGATCGCCTTGGTGGGCACGATGTCGCCGTTCTTGTCGAAGTGGAACGTACCCATGATCCCCTTGACCACGCGTGTCTTGAACAGCTGGCTCGTGACCGATGCGCGAGTACCGTTCGAGCGCTTGATGGCCTCGAGCATGACCTGTGCGCCTTGTGCCTGGTAGACGGCGTACGGAGGCGGGAGTTCGCCCTTCTTCAGGTGCAGGAACTTGCTGAACGCCTTGATGAACTTCTTCCCGGACGGGCCGAGCTTCTCGAGCGGCAGGCCTGCGTAGCTTACGTACATGTTCTGTGCCGCCGAGCCCGCCGCCAGGGTCGCGGAATAGGGCGTCCAGCCGTCGGGTCCCACGAACACCGGGCCCGGCCCTAGAACGGCGCGGAGGTCCTTGAGCAGCTTGGCACCGTTGTTGCACACGATGCCGCCGAGGTACACGGCGTCGGCGTTCGTCGCCTTGATGCTGTTACCGATCGCCTCGTAGCTCGTCGCTTTCGCGTCCCAGGGCTCGAACCCGAGCACCTTGATGCCCTCCTTCTCCGCCCTGAGCTTGAACGCCTCGGCGACACCCTTCCCGAAGGTCTGGTTGTCGTGGAGGATGTAGACGTCCTTGATCGGCGCGAACTTCTTGCCCTGGGCCAACTTGAAGGCCTTGCTCAGGAGCAGATCCACGGCCGCCGGCCCCTGGTAGTCGTCACTCGCCGCCACGCGGACGTAGTTGCGCTTCCCAGTCGGGTAGTAGACGCCCGGCTCGCCGGGCGAGGTCCACGGCGCCGTATGTGTCAGCCCGACGCCGGTGTTCGCGACGCTGAGCATTCCGAGCGGCCCGCCGGGCGCCCGGTTTGCGAGCGGGATGATGAGCTTGGAGCAGCCTGAGTTGAACGTCCCGAGTATACCGAGCAACGAAGTATTCGCCGCATATGCCCTACCGTTCGACGTGCATTTGGCTGCATCCCACGCGGCCGCCTGCGCGGTCGAGTCGTCGCAGGCCTGGTAGCCGATCTTGTACTTGCCGGCCTTGAAGTGGTACTGCTTGTCGAGGACGTACTGGATCGCCTTCCCCATGGCGATGTTCTGCGCGCGGCCCGCCCCCTGCAGCGGCAGGTCCGAAGCGATCAGGTACTGCGGCTTGCCAGGGCCCTTGTAGAACACGGCGCCGCAGGCCGCCGAAGGCAGCGGTGTCGCCGATCGCGCGGATGGTTTGAACACGCCGCCGGTGCTTGCAGCCACGATCGAGAGCACGGCCACGGCGGCGATGAGCAACGTAACTCCTGACAGCCGTTTCCTCACGCCTCCTCCTTCATGATTTAGTCCCGGAGCGGCAAGTATCAACCCACGCGGGGCTTGCCGCAAGTAACTACGACGGAGTCCTGTCACGAAGGGGCAACGACGAGCCGCCGGTCGTCACAGCTCGGCGAGCGGGAACGAGCGGTGGCGACGCGGCGGGACGATGAAGTTCTGCCGGTGGGATGTGCTCAGCACGGCATTGAAGCCCTGGTTGCGATCGCGGGACCCGAACGGCAGGCGGGTGCCGTCCGGCAGCACGCCGTCCATCGCTAGGCGATTGCGGCGGAAGTCGTCGCTTGTCGGATTGAAGACGACGAAGTGGAGACCGGCTGCAGGCGGATCCTGCATCCCGTCCCGTTCCGGGCTTGCGCTCCACGCAAACGGGTTGTCGAGGGTGTTGAAATCGGCGCGTTGGGGCACCGCGGTCCCCCGCCTATACACGGTTCCGTCGTCGGCGACGACGTCACGTACAAGCCGAGAGGTCGATTGGATCGAGGTGCTGTGACCGATCCGGCCGTCGCGATTGAAGGCACGACGTACGGAGGCCGCCGACGCAGCCTCAGTAGGTCCCTCCGAGACCGTCACGACACCGGGCTTCACCTCGAGGCCCGGCTTGAACGCGGTATCGACGCGTTCCTGGAAGTCGAAGGTCTGATACCAGGAGGCAAGGTCCTCGAAGACGTGCGAGAGATGCATGTGCGTCCCGTTGAGGAAATAGCCACGCGGGCCCAGATCCACGTAGCCGAGCGTCTCGAAGTTCGCAATCCTGCGCGGGCCGAGCGCAGCCTGCTGGGTCGACGTGAAACCGAGGAATAACTGAGCGTCATCCGGAATCAGGTCCGCCCCGTCGACGCCGGCCGCCAGCGCCATTCGCTTCGCCAGGCTCGGTCCGGAGCGAAAATCGCTGCCGACGAAGCCACGCCGAATGCTCGTTGCGTGCAGGATGCTCGAGCCGCGGAAGAGCCTGCGCTCGCCGTCTTCGATGTGCGCCCGGACGTCGCTGCGCAGGAGTACGGCGACGTCGTTGGCCTCGAGGATCGTGTCCACGGGATCGCTCGGGAAGCGCATCGCATCCGCCAGCGCGGAGGTGGTGCGGATCTTCGTCCGGGAGGCGCGCAAGTCGACCGGAAGGTGGAGGTCTGCCTGTCTCGGCACGTGCCGGCGAAAATAGGGAAGGCCCCAGGCGACGGTCACGCCCAGTCCCGCGGGCGTTGGCGCATAGCGGCGTTCGAGGTCGACGAGTGCTTCCTCTAGCTCCAGCTGCGCTCCCCTGAGATTGTCCGTCACCACCCGCGCCGTGATGACGGCGTGATGGAGAGGAGGCACGAGGACGGCGACCCCGTTGTCACGCATCACGGCGAGGCCGTCGAGCAGATGCTGCTCGGGGAGCAGCCGACCGTGACTCCGCGTGGCCGGTGACGAGGTGAGCCGATCGACCAGCTCGTACAGGCCGGCCGCGCCGAGGCCGCTGGTCGCCGCTCCGACGAGTACCTGCCTGCGAGTGAGGCGCACTACGACTTGGGGGGGACGATGACGAGGTTGGTGAGCATCCGATTCAGGTTGCGAACCACACGTGCATACGTGTAGGGAGGAGTGACGTGCTCGCTGATGGCGTAGAGCGAGCCACCGCGACGCCACGCGTAGAGCACGTGCCATTGGTCGGCGCCCTGGTTCGCCGTATAGACGCGCGCGACGATGTCACCCCCACGCGTGTTGCCCTTCGGATCCGAGAAGCACGGAACCGGCTTGTCGGTGTCGAGGTCGCTGCAAGTCGGAATCCTCGTCCGGCCCGGATATCCGCGAAGGTTGACGTGCACCTCGCCGCTGCCCGGATCACGCCAGATGAAACTGATCAAGTAGCTCCGGTCGCGGCTGACGGACTCGCCGTTGCCGTACGTCCCGCCGATCCGCGCGTCCAAAGGGTCCGGCATCCAGGTCGGGCAATAAACGGGAGCGTGAATTCGGTTCGCGAGCGCCTGCCAACCGCCTAGCCACGCTGCGGGACATGACCGTGCCGCCGCGTCTGCAACGGCGTCTCCTGCGTTCGTCGAACCGCACCCGGTGACAAGGACGACCAGCAGAACAGGGACGACCCGCGTCACGGCCCCTTCTATAGCTCTCTGCCTCTCAAACATCAGTGCCGAAGGTGGGGGTCGAACCCACACGGGCCAAAGGCCCACTGGATTTTGAGTCCAGCGCGTCTGCCAGTTCCGCCACTTCGGCGCGGCGACATCGTAGCCCTGGAGCCCAGGTTCTTTACGATCGGCGCATGAAGGTCGGAATCCTGACCGGGGGCGGAGACTGCCCCGGGCTGAACGCGGTCATCCGCGCGGCCGGACGTCGCGTGATGACGCAGGACGGCGAGGTCGTCGGCGTCCTGGAAGGCTGGAAGGGGCTGGTCGAGGGCCTGTTCGCGCCGCTCGGCCCGCGTGAGATCTCCGGTTTGCTCCCGCGGGGCGGAACGATTCTGCGTACCACCCGGACGAATCCCTTCAAAGTGGACGGCGGGGTCGAGAAGGTGCTCGCCAACTTTCAGCGCGAGGGCTTCGACGCCCTGGTCGCGATCGGCGGCGAGGACACGCTCGGCGTTGCCGCCCGTCTTCATGCGGAGCACGGCTTCCCGGTGGTCGGGGTGCCGAAGACGATCGACAACGACCTCTCGGCGACCGACTACACCTTTGGCTTCGACACGGCGGTCTCGGTCGCGACGGAGGCGATCGACCGGCTCCACACCACCGCTGAGTCGCACAACCGCGTGATGGTGGTCGAGGTGATGGGCCGCCACACCGGCTGGATCGCGGTAGTGAGCGGAATCGCCGGCGGCGCGGACATGATCCTGATCCCCGAGCAGCCGGTGTCGATCGGGGACGCCTGCAAGGAGCTCCGCCGCCGGCACGAGCGCGGCAAAGACTTTTCCATCGTCGTCGTCTCGGAGGGATACGAGCTCGAAGGCATGAGCGAGGCGCAGGATGTCGACCAGTTCGGCCACGTCAGCCTGTCGGAGCGGGGCGTCGGCGCAGCCCTTGCGCGCCAGATCGAAGCGCGAACCGGTTACGAGACGCGCGTAACGGTGCTGGGCCACGTGCAGCGCGGCGGTTCCCCGACTCCGCGCGACCGCGTGCTCGCGACCCGCTACGGGCTGAAAGCCGCCGACCTGGTCGAGGAGAGGAAGTTCGGCCGAATGGCCGCGCTGCAAGGAGACGAGATCGTCGACGTGTCGCTCGCGGAAGCGACCGCCGAGCTCAAGACCGTGCCGGCCGAGTGGTGGGCGGTCGCACAGGCGTTCTTCGGCTAAGTGCAGCAGCCTTCGTCACAGCTCTTCGGCGGGCAGAACATGACGGAGACTCTCCGGCGCGTGCTCGTGCGTCCGCCACGTGCGGCGGGATTCGCGACCTGGCGCGAGTACGGATGGCGCTCCGAGCCGGACGTCGCCAAGCTCGCGGAAGAGCACGAGGCGTTCTGCAACGCACTCGCGACCGGCGACGCGGACGTCGTGCTTGCCGACACTTCGCTGCCGACCGATCCTGACGCGATCTACGTCTTTGATCCTGCGATCGTCTCCGACAGCGGCGCGATCGTTCTGCGGCCGGGAAAGGAGGGCCGCCTGGTTGAGACCCACGCAATCGCGGCGGACTTCGAGCACGCTGGAGTCCCAATCGCCGCCCGTCTCGAAGCTCCCGCATCAGCAGACGGCGGCGACACGCTCTGGCTCGACGAGAACACGCTGCTCGTCGGCCGAGGGTACCGCACCAACGACGACGGCGTCCACGCGTTGCAGGATGCGCTCCCCACCGTTGACGTACTCGCATTCGACCTGCCACATCTGCACGGCTCCGAAGTCGTCCTGCACCTGCTCTCGCTGCTGAGCCCGCTCGACGAGGACCTGGTCGTCGCGTACCTGCCACTGCTACCCGTCCGTCTGGTGCAATTGCTCCACGAGCTCGAGATTCGGATCGTCGAGGTCCCCGACGACGAGTTCGAGACGATGGGCCCGAACGTGCTTGCGTTAGCGCCTCGCGTGGCTTTGGCGCTCGAAGGAAACGTCGAGACGAGAAAGCGGCTCGAACGCGTAGGGGTCGATGTGAGCGTTTATTGCGGCGACGAGATCTCCCGCAAGGGCGACGGCGGGCCTACGTGCCTCACGCGTCCGTTGCTTCGAGTCTGACCGCGAGGACCGCGGCCGTCAGCGGCGTGGTCAAGAGCTCGACCGCAACGAGCTCGGGGTGGTTGAAGAGGAGTTGGCGAACCGGGGTCGGGGCCTTTCCAATGAGGACTGAGGTCGTCCTACACGATCAGGCCGCCCACGGCGACGAGGTTGATCGAGTCGGGCGCCTGGTCGAAGTATCCGCCGTCGAAGAAAAGCAAGTCGAACGGTGCACGTTGGGGAAGATGATCGGGCCAGTCGCCGACCAGCAGATCGACGTTCGGGAAGTCGCGGAGCCGCTCGAGAGCGACCGACGCTCGTTCCGGGTCGAGCTCGACCGTCACGAGCGATTTCGCCGTCGACGCCATCGCTGCTGCACCTTCTCCGAAGGCGGTCCCGACTTCCGCGCATCTCTTTCCTCCGGCAAGGACGGTGAGTAGGCGTTGAACTTCGGGCAGCGATGACCCTCCCCGGTCATAGTTTGTAGATCGCAACCCACGGTCCGGCGAGATCACCGCCGGGCGTGACGTAGAAGACGCGCCGCGCCTTCGTCCGCAGGTCGTCGTAGAAAGCAGCCTCCCGTGAATAGCGATCGCGCGCGGCGAGGACACGATCGGTGACGGCCCCGGTGACCACGACATTGCGGATACCAAGGCGGCGTAGACGGGCGAGATCGCGGTTCGGGTCGAAGCCGCGCTTCGGGCCCGGCAGGAGCAAGGGCAGCACGTGCAGCCGCTCGAAGGCCGGCGTCGACGGATCTGCTGCGATGCGAGTCCCGGCGTGGACGTGCTGCTCGACCCACCGGTGCGCGACGATCCGCGTGTCCGTGCGGGTCAACTCCTTCGTGTCGCGAATCGACCACGTCAAGGGCACGACGAGCAGCAACAGGGTCACCGGTGCAAGCGAACGCATGCGCCCGGCGAGCGCTCCAAGGGCGGGCACGAGCGGAAGCACGTAGCGATCGAAGTGCGCGCTCAGCGTCAGCAGGTCGGCGAAGTAGACGATGACGAACGAGGCCAGGACCAGATCGGCGCGGTTGCGGCGGACGAGCGCGAAGACGAGCCCGATTCCACAGACGACGAGCGCCGGGCCAAGCCCTTCCCAGAGACGCCCGACGAAGGCAATCGGTGCGATGTGGTCGTGCTCGAAACCGAGCCAGCCGTCCCGTGCGAGTCGCTGCACGCGAAAGGCCTCGTGCCACGCCTGGTGGCCATGCACGACGATGAACGGGCTCGAGGCGAGAAAGGCTGCTACTGCCAGCAGGCCGGAGACCGCGAGCCTGCGCCACTGCTTCCAACCGGCCACGACCAGTGGGACGAGCAGGAAGACGCCTGGATACTTGAAGCCCATCGCGAGACCGACTGCGATGCCCGCGAGCTCGAGCCGGCCCGCCACGAGCAGCGCGAGAGCGACCGCGACGCCCAGCGTCAGCGGTACGTCTGTGACCGCGGCATGCGAATACGCGACGTGGATCGTGCACACGGCGACCACCGCGGCGGCAACGACTCCAGCCGCCGGCGCCCCATACGCGCGGCGGCCGAGCCACCAGGCTGCGGCGATCGCCGCCAGGGCGAGCACCACTCCCACGATTCGCGCGGTCAGATACGACGGCTCGTCCTGCCAGGCCTGGAAGGGCGCGTTGACGTACATCAGCAGCGTCGGGTAGTCGAACCAGTGCGGGTCTCCCCCGCCTCCGTGCACGAGCTTCCACGCACGCGGCACGATCGACTGCTCGTCGGGATTGAGAAGGTTCCCGAACGGAAGCCCATACTGGATGCCGACCAGGCGAATCGTCGCGGCGCCGGCGAGGATTGCCGCGAGCGCCGTCCCGCGACCGCCCCACCGGGTGTCGGCCCAGCGGTCGACCGCGTCGCCGGTGTTAGACCTGGGGTGGTGCGTCACCGACGAGCTCGGCGACGTTTCGCGTTCCGACGATGACCGCATCGACTCCCGCCCGCTCGAGCTCGTCCACCTGTTCGCGGCTCGACACTCCTACGTCCGCGACCGCGAGCTTGCCCGCCGGTATGTCCGGTAGGAGCTCGAGCGCCTGACTCAGGGCATCCGTGTCCAGCCCGTCCCGCGCCGCCAGCAGAAAGATTTCTGGATCGAGGCGTTCGAGCGCGAGCTCGAGTTGCTCCTCGCTCCGGACCTCGACGACGAAATCGAGCCCCAGCTCCACTGCCTCTGCATGCTGGCGAGCGAGCCACTCTTCGTCCTCGCCCGCATCCTCGACCGCCACCAGCCACGCGTCTGCACCCGCAAGCGCGGCCTCTGTCGGTGATCCCGATGC
>JALYST010000068.1 GCA_030854665.1 Actinomycetota bacterium | reverse complement strand
TCGCGTGCTCGGCCGGGGTCTGCTCCGCCTTCGCAAGCACCGACGGGTTGGTCTCCTTGACCATCTGCTCGCAGAAGTCCACGTTCGCCATGCAGTCGTTGAAGATCGCGTGGTCGAACATGTAGTCCGCGGTCTCGGCGAGGTTGAACGCGTAATCGCCGAGTTTCGGAGGCTTCACGCCGTAGGCCATGTTCTGATTCAGGCAGGAGGTCGTGCAGTGGTTGTCACCGCAGATGCCGCAAATCCGGCTGGTGATGAAGTGCGCGTCGCGCGGGTCGATGCCCTTCATGAAGATGTCGAACCCGCGGAAGACCATCGAGGTGCTGTAGCACTTGAGCACCTCCTGGTTCGCGAAGTCGATCTCCGTGTGGATCCCGAGTGACCCGACGATACGGGTGATCGGGTCCCACGACATCTCCTTGACCATGACCTCCCGCTTTTCACGGGGCTTCTCAGTAACCGCCATTCCTTACGCTCCTCTCTCGTCGGTCGTGGTCATCGCGCGTAGTGACGCGGCTGGTAGCCGGTCCCGAGGCTCTTCCCCGGTCGCCTCCAGCCGGGCTCCTTGTCGTACTTGTTCTTGATGTTTCTGTGGCGGAAGTAGCGGATGACCGGGCCGTAGGCGAGCTTCTCGAAGTTCGAGGCCGCGGCTCCCCACCGATCCTCCTCCATGAACGGCATGAACTTGTCGGGGAAGCCCGGCATCGTGCAGGCCATGCAGATTCCGCCGACGTTCGGGCAGCCGCCGATTCCGCTCTGCCAACCGCGGACCGGGACGTTGCACATAACGACCGGCCCCTTGCAGCCGAGCTTGACCAGGCAGCGGGGGTCGTCGCCGTACTCGGTCGCGAACTCCCCCTGCTCGGCGAACCCAGCGCGGTTACAGCCCTCGCGCACAGAGCGCCCGAACAGCCACACCGGCCGCAGTGCCTCGTCGAGCTGTGGCGCCGGCGCCATACCGCCGAGGTGCAGCACGAGGTAGAGGAGCGTCTCGGTGGTGTTGTCGGGCTGGGCGGGGCAGCCGGGAATGTTCACGATGGGAAGGCCGGCCGTCGACCTGAAGTCCCAACCGAGGTAGTCGGCCAGCCCCATCGCGCCGGTCGGGTTGTTCTTCATGGCGGGGATGCCGCCATAGGTGGCGCATGTTCCGACGGCGACGACTGCGGCGGCCTTCGGGGCCAGCCGGTCGATCCACTCGTTCGTCGTGATCGGCTGGCCGTTCTCGGGATTTACGCCCATACCCGCGAAGTGGCCCTCGCCGTTGATCTCCTCGTTCGGCAACGAGCCCTCGAGGATGAGCACGAAGGGGTCGAGCTTGCCGGCCTCGGCGTCGTACCACGCCTGCATGAACTCCTGGCCGTTCTCGTAGGCGAGCACCGGGGTGTGAATTACCACCTTGGGCATGCCCGGGATGATCCCGAGGATGATGTCCTCGAGCGACGGGCTCGTCGCGGAGGTCATTGCGACCGAGTCTCCGTCGCAGCTGAGTCCCGACGTCATCCAGATCACGTGGGCCGTGATCTGCTCCGTCTCTCTCTGGCGCGGAACGAACTCGATTGTTGCCATGTGCCGCTCCTCTCTCTCGTCAGCAGATCCTTGGGAGCGGATCTCCCACGAGCAGATCCATCACCCGCCTACCGCCAAATGCCGTCTCCACCAGGACCATCCCGGGCGGGTCGGTCCTGACCTCGCCGATCTCGGTCGCCTCCTCGCAGCCGGGGGTCGACCGCAGGGCCTTCAGCGCCCCGTCAGCCGCCTCTGGCGCGACGACGGCGACCAGCTTGCCTTCGTTGGCCACGTACATGGGGTCGAGCCCCAAGATCTCGCAGGCACCCGCCACCGCTGGGGGAACGGGAACCTGTGCCTCCCGTACGAGGACGGCAACGCCCGAAGCGCGGGCGAGCTCGTTCAGCACTGTCGCGACGCCGCCGCGTGTCGCATCGCGCATACAGCGCAGTGCGGGCCCGGCCGCATCGAGCAGCGCGTCGACGGCCGGCCAGAGCGACCGCGTGTCGGATTCGACCTCTGCGTCGAGCTCGAACTCGCCGCGGGCCAGCATGACCGCTGTGCCGTGCTCGCCGATCGGGCCCGAGACGATGATGCGATCCCCGGGCTTGAGCGAGCTCGGTGAGAGCTGTGCGCGATCATCGAGCCGCCCGATCCCTGTCGTCGTCACGTACATCGAGTCGCACCGGCCCCGCTCGACCACCTTCGTGTCTCCGGCTACGACTTCCACTCCTGCGGCCCGCGCGGCCGCCGCGATCGCCTCCACTTCAGCGCGGAGGTCCTCCGCGGCCAGCCCCTCCTCGAGCACGAGCGAAAGCGTCAGCGCGAGCGGTCGTGCGCCGGACACCGCAAGGTCGTTCACGGTGCCGTTCACGGCCAGCTCGCCGATCGAGCCGCCTGGGAAGCGGATCGGCTTGACGACGTAGCTGTCCGTCGTGAGGGCCAGGTCGCCCACCACGCCCGCGTCGTCGAGCTCGTTCAGCGCGGCCGAGCCGAAAGCGGGGACGAACAGGCCTTCGACGAGCGTCTGGGTCGCCTTCCCGCCGGCGCCGTGCGCCATTGTGATTCGTGCGTCCTTGAACCGGGCCGGCTTCGCCCGCACCCGCTCGATCATGTCCAGGGCATGCTGCTCTCGCTCGCCGATCGCGGACAAGGTCACACCACCGCCCGCTCGCGGGCGAACCGCCCGAAGTTGTAATACGCGGCGCACGCCCCCTCCGAGGAGACCATGCAGGTCCCGATCGGCCGTTCGGGCGTGCAGGCTGTTCCGAACACCTTGCATTCCCAGGGCTTGATCACGCCCTTGAGCACCTCGCCGCACTGGCACGCCTTCGGGTCGGCCACACGCACACCCGGAATCTCGTAGCGGAGCTCGGCGTCGAAGTCGGCGTACGCCTCCGACAGTTTCAGGCCGCTGTGGGAGATGAAGCCGAGACCACGCCACTCAAAATGCGGCCGAAGCTCGAACACCTCTTCCAAAACTTTCAGTGCGCTCGGATTGCCGTCGTAGGGGACGACGCGCTTGTACTGATTCTCGACCTCGCAACGGCCCTCGGCGAGCTGGCGAAGCACGAGGTACACCGACTGGAGAAGATCGAGTGGTTCGAAGCCGGAGATGACGATCGGCTTCCCGTAATCCGCCGGGATGAACTCGAACGGACGTGCCCCGACGACCGTCGAGACGTGCCCCGGTCCGATGAAACCGTCGAGCCTCAAGTCGGGGGACTCGAGCAACGCGCGTAGCGGCGGCACGATCGTCACGTGGTTGCAGAAGCAGAAGAAATTCGAGATGCCTTCAGCCTTCGCTCGCATGAGCGTGAGCGCGGTAGACGGAGCAGTGGTCTCGAAACCGACGGCGAAGAAGACGACCTCGCGGTCTGGGTTCTCGCGCGCGATGCGAAGCGCGTCGAGCGGCGAGTAGACCATGCGGATGTCCGCTCCTTCTGCCTTGGCGTCCAGCAGCGTTCCGGCGCCGCCCGGCACGCGCATCATGTCGCCGAAGCAGGTGAAGATCACCTCTGGTTGCTGAGCAACCGCGATGCCGTCGTCGACACGGCCCATCGGGATGACGCAGACCGGACAGCCGGGGCCGTGCACGAGCTCGACGTTTTCGGGCAGGAGATCGTCGACGCCGTACTTGTAGATCGTGTGCGTGTGGCCGCCGCAGACCTCCATGACCTTGTAGTGACGCCCCGGCTCGACGACTGCAACGATCTCGCCGGCCAGCACGCGGCCGAGCTCGGCGTCGCGGAACTCGTCGACGAACTTCATGCGGCCGCCTCTTGCAGCCGCGCGATCGCCGTGCCGGCGTGCACCAGAAGCTCGTCGCCCATTGCAACGGGACCGACGAGGTCGGTCATGACGGTCGTCTCGGCTCCGTCCTCCCCGGCGCAGAGTGCGAGCCCATCGGCAGCCGACTCGACCACTCGCATCGCAACGCCCTCGTCCGAGCAGGTGATGCAGTAATCATCGGCGCAGCGGTCGATCACTCGATAACGCTCGCCCTCAGGTCCTCTAGCTCCTGCTCGTACGCCTCACCCATGCCGCGGAGGATGCGCAGAGTCGCGTTTGCTTCTTCTTCGTCCACTTTGGAGAGGGCGAAGCCGACGTGGATGAGCACCCAGTCGCCGGGTTGCGCGCCGTCTCCGTCCTGGTCGAGCAAGCCGATATTGACGTTGCGCTGTACTCCGGCCACGTCGACTTTCGCGAGGCGCTTGTCCTCGTCGACGACCTCCATCACGAGCCCCGGAATCGCGAGGCACATCTATCCGAGCTCCCCCTTGGTCGCGAGCAGACGGGGAGTCTTCCAAGCCTCTTTATGACTTGTCAACTTAGTTACTCGGTGTTACAGATCAGAGTGCGAGGGCGCCGAGCGCGTACCAGACCCCGAACGCGAAGCTCGCCGTCCCGAGCGCAGGCACCAGCCGGTTCAGCCCACTGCGGAGCGGCCCGCGCCCCAGTGCGTAGCCGAGTGACAGCGAGAGCGCCGCCATGGACGCGGCCGTGCCGACCGCGAAGATTCCGAGGGCGAGCAGGGCCTCCGGGCGGCCGTCGATCGATGCCAGCAGGAGAACAGTCACAGCGGCCGAGCCGCCGATGCCGTGGGCAAGCCCGATCCCGAACGCCTGAGAACCGGAGCGAGCAAGCGCGTGCGGGTGCCCGTGGCGGGGCTCGACGCCATCGTGTGCATGCACATGGCGGTGAGCCACGCCGTCGTGTGCGTGCTCATGTACGTGAAAACCGCCCCGACGCCAGCGCAGAAGGAGACGAAGCGCGAGCAGCATGATCACCACGCCCACGAGCACCTCGGCAGCGGTCTGCACTGCAGCAGGGAGACGCGATCCGGCGAGCACCACCGGGACGCCAAGCAGGATGAGCGTCGTCGCATGCCCTAGGCCCCAGGCAAGCCCGAGGCTCCAAGCGTGTCGAGCAGGACGCCCTGGTTCGGTGGCGACAAGCGTCGACACCGCGACCAGGTGGTCGGGGTCGGTCGCGTGACGGACGCCGAGCAGAAATGCGAGCGCCACGACGACCCAGAGGGATCCCCCGTTGCTCCAGGACGAGATGACCTCGTCGAGCCCGGCCACAACCGCTCCTTTCGGTCGCCCTCGTTACCGGGTTACCTTAACCGGCGTGGAGCGCCGGCGATACCGAGTGAGGGGAATCGTCCAGGGCGTCGGCTTCCGGCCCTTCGTCTACGGCCTGGCCGGTCGCTACCACCTCGGCGGGTTCGTGCTGAACGACGGGGCGGGCGTCGTCGTCGAGGCAGAGGGGAAGGCACGAAACTTGGACGACTTCGGCGAGGCGCTCGAACACGAGGCTCCGCCTCTCGCGCGGGTCGACGAGGTAACCGAGACGGCAGTTCCGCCGAGGGGCGAGTCCGACTTCACCATCGCCAAGAGCGCCGCCACGGGCCGCACCGCCCTGATCCCGCCCGATGTCGCCACATGCGACGAGTGCGTGCATGAGCTCTTCGACCCGGCCGATCGCCGCTATCGCTATCCATTCGTGAACTGCACTCAGTGCGGGCCCCGATTCACGATCGTCGAACGCGTCCCGTACGACCGCCCGAACACGACCATGGCCGGCTTCCCGATGTGCGCCGACTGTCGCCGGGAATACGAGGACCCCGGCGACCGCCGCTTCCACGCCGAACCGATCGCCTGCCCCGTGTGCGGTCCGCAGCTGTCGATGAGCGTCGAGGCGGCGATCGATCTGCTCCGCGACGGCGCGATCCTCGCCGTCAAGGGCCTCGGCGGCTACCACCTCGCATGCGACGCCGCGAACGAGGAGGCCGTGGCCAAACTGCGCGGCCGCAAGCATCGAGAGGACAAGCCGTTCGCATTGATGACGAACCGGCCCGAGCTGCTGGCGCACGTCGGGCCCGAGGAGGACGAGCTTCTGCGCGCCCGCGAGCGGCCCATTGTCCTGGTGAGGCGTCGGGCGGACGCTCCCGTTGCGAATTCCGTGGCGCCCGGCGTCTTCTGGCTCGGCGTGATGCTTCCGTACACGCCTCTTCACCATCTCCTCGCGCGCGATTTCGGCGGAGCACTCGTAATGACGAGCGGAAATCGCTCCGACGAGCCGATCGCGCACGAAAACGGCGAAGCTGAGGAACGGCTCGCGGACATCGCTGACGCTTTTCTCTCCCACAACCGGCCGATTCACCGCCGCTGCGAGGACTCCGTCGTGCGGCCAGCGTTTCCGCTGCGCCGGTCGCGTGGCTTCGTGCCCACCGCATTGCCTCTCCCTTTGCCGGCGGCGCGACCGATACTCGCCGCCGGATCCGAGCTCAAGGCGACCTTCTGTATCGCGCGCGGGCGCGAGGCTTTCCTGTCGGCGCATCTCGGCGACCTCGACACGGAGCTCGCATACCGCGCCTTCCTCACCGACCTCCAGTTGTACATGGACATGCTCGGCGTCGAGCCGCAGGTCATTGCACACGACCTTCACCCGGAGTACCTAGCCACCAAGTGGGCCGTCGAGCAAGACGCCGAGCTGATCGGTGTCCAGCATCACCACGCGCACGCCGCCGCGTGTCTGGCCGAGCACGGCGAGGAAGGCCCCGCGCTGGCGCTCGTCTTCGACGGTACGGGTTACGGCACGGACGGGACGCTGTGGGGCGGCGAGTTGCTCCGCTGTGACCTCGGTTCTTTCGAGCGAATCGCGCATCTCGACGCGGTGCCACTGCCGGGCGGCGCGGCCGCCATCCGCGAGCCGTGGCGGACCGCCGCCGTTCACCTGGAGCTGAGTGGCCGACCAGTGCCGTTCGAGCGCTGGGACATCGTTCGAGAAAGCCTGAAGGTGAACGCGCCGCTCTCCTCCGGCATGGGTCGTCTCTTCGACGCAGTTGCAGCATTGGTCGGTGGCCGGAACGAGGTCACGTACGAAGGGCAGGCGGCGGTCGAGCTCGAGCTGCTTGCCGGCGAGGTCGAGGCGCAGCCTTATCGCTGGGCATTCGGCCAAGGCACGGAGCTCGTCGCGCTCGTCCACGACGACCTCGCCGACGGCCGGGCGCGTAAAGAAATCGCCGCCGCGTTCCACGAAACCGTGGCCGCCGCCGCAGCGACCGCATGCGCGGAGGCAGCCGAGCCACGCACGGTCGTTCTCTCCGGAGGGACCTTCCAGAACCTTCGGCTACTCGCCTCGACGCGACGCCGCCTGGGCGAGCTCGGCTTTCGCGTGCTCTCACACCGCCGGGTACCGCCGAACGACGGTGGGATCAGCTACGGACAGGCAGCAGTCGCCGCCCGGACGATCACCTTCTAATTAGAACCGTCCTCCGCTTTGTCGGACAGGACGAGCCCGTAGAGCACGTGGTCTGCGGCCAGAGCCACCCGCTCCGAGAGAGTCCTCTCCTTGGCACCGATCCCGAGCCCCGGCGCTATTGCCGCCTCGAAGACGCCCAGGATCGCGAGCCCGTACATGGGCCCCGCCCAGGGTCGCCGGCGAAGTGTTGCGGGAAAAACGGCGAATCCCATTCCGCCCACGGCGCCGACGCTCCAGTGAAAGAGCTCGATTGCTGTCTCGTGGCGCTTCGGAAAGACTCGCGTGAAGAACCCCGGAATGTCCTCGGCGATCCGCTCAGGCGGAGGTTGTTGAACCAACCCGAGATCCGTCGTGACCCGGCGTATCCCGGTCATGGCCATGGCGCCGAGCACCCCGCGCGCGGCCGACCGCAGCAGCCCACTCACGAAGTGCGTCCTTTCTGGGATGTCATCCACCACCTCACGGCTGTAACTAGGGTAACGGGTGAGATCTCCAAGGAGCACTATGGCACTGGTCGCTAAGCACACCATCCCGTCGAACGAGGCCGAGCGCCTCGCGGCTGTTCGGCGGTACGAGGTACTCGACACGCCGGCCGACGGAGCGTTCGACCGCATCACACGCTTGGCGAGCCTGGTTTTGGAGATGCCGATCGCGATCGTGAGTCTGGTGGATCACGACCGGATCTGGTTCAAGTCCGCCCAGGGCCTCGAGGGCGTGGAGCAGATCGACCGGGACCCCGGATTGTGCGCTTCCGCGATCCTCGCGGACGAACCCTGGGTCATCGAGGACGCCAAGGCCGATCCGCGCGCGCTCGCGAATCCCCTCGTCGCGGGTGAGTTCGGCTTGCGCTTCTATGCGGGGAGCGCACTGCGCACGCACGACGGCTACAACCTGGGGACGCTGTGCGTAATCGATAAGGAGCCGCGGCAGCTGACCGAGCAGCAGATCCGCGTGCTCGACGATCTCGCGGCGCTCGTAGTGGACGAGCTCGAGCTGAGGCTCGCAGCACGACAGCAGGCGAGACAGGCCACGGAGCTGAACGACGACGTTGTGCAGGCCCTGACGATTGCCAAGGTGCGTTTCCAGCTCGGGGAGGCGGAAGCCGCGCTCGAGTCGGTAAACCAGGCCCTCGCTTCCAGCAAACGCATACTCGCCGAGCTCGTCGAAGACGCTCCCACACTGCGCCGCGACGGCCCGGCCGCCTAGACCTGCAAGGGCTGGCGGCAAACGTCCTTGATCTGACCGACCACGACTTCGCCGTCTGTTCCCTTTTCTATGAAGAGGCATGCGCCACCCTCGAGGGCACGCTGTTTAACACTCTCCGCGACAACGCCCGTGAACATCACGACCTGAGTCTCGGGCGATGACTCACGGATGTGCGGTAGCGCCTCTAGGCCATCCATCACAGGCATGGCAATGTCCAGCAACAGCACATCGGGGCGCAGCTGACCGACGATCCGAATCGCATCCCGGCCGTCAACTGCCTCGCCAACGACCTCGATGTCCGGATCGCGGCTCAGCAGCACTCCGATTACCTGTCGGAATTCGGCATGGTCGTCGCAGATCACGACCTGGCATCCCCTCCGGGCTCCGTTCATCCGAACAAAGGTACAGCTCCCCCGTGCCGAACCTCCTTCGGACGCTGGGATCGCCGACGTCCTCGAAAGGTTGCGTCTCCAGGCGAACGTGCCCGGGAACGTTCGGTTCGGGGACCTACGCCGGCGCCGCGGCTCGCTCGAGCTCCGCGATGTCGATCTTCCTCATCTTCAGCATCGCTGCCATGACCCGCTGCGACTTCTCCCGGTCCGGATCGCCGAGCAACTCCGGCAGGACCGTCGGAACGATCTGCCACGACAGGCCGAACCGGTCCTTCAGCCAGCCGCAAGGTCCCTCTTCCCCACCTTCGGAGAGCTTGGTCCAGAACATGTCGACCTCTTCCTGCGTCTTGCAGCTCACCTGGAACGAGATTGCCTCACTGAAGGTAAATTCAGGCCCGCCGTTCAAGGCCAGAAACTTCTGCCGGTCCAGTTCGAAGCTCACGGTCATCACCGTTCCTGCGGGACGGGGACCGGCTTCGCCGTAACGAGCGACGTCGACGATCTTCGAGTTCGGAAACACGGACGTGTACAGCTTTGCCGCCTCTTCCCCTTCGGTGTCGAACCACAGGCATGGAGTGATTCCGCTCATTGCTCGTCCTCTCTGGTAGTGGCCATCTGTCCTCTTAGACGATCGCACCGATGAAAACTCATCGGTCGACCTGATAAGCCGCGTGTCCTAGAGTCCAGGCGTGCGGCTCGTGTCGACACTCGGCTGGTTCGTCTTGATGTGCCTACTCGTCGCTGGTGCCGGTGCAATCGCAGGGTTGCTCTTCGCGCACTTCCGAGGAGGGGTCGACGCAAAGACAGCCGTCGCCTACGCGCTCTGGATCTGTGGAGCGCTCCTCGTCGTCGTGACCGCTGGTTCCGGAAGCACAAGCCAGATGGCCTCCCAGTCACGCACCGTCGTCGGCGGTCGCTTCGGGCCCGGAAGCTCGATACCGATGCCTCGGAGCTCATTTGTCTTCGTTCTGGTCGGCGCGGTTGTGATCGGGATCGGAGTCGTCGTCGACCTTTACGCCTGAGCCAATCTCGAGATCGCCCGGGGGCGAGACACGTCACTTGCAATGCGGCGCCCGACGTGAGAGAGTCGCTTTGTCAAGTCCTGTGGGCCCTCGGGTTCGCAGGACTTGGCGTTTCAGGCCACGTTCTCGTCTTTAGACTTCAACGATGAGCGAGGTCACGCACGAAAGCACTGCGACGTCGTCCACGCCCGAGGAGTGGTCGCCCTCATCCTGGCGCGCGTACCCGGCGCTCCACCAGCCCGAGTGGCCGGACCCCGAAAGGGCCGAAGCTGCCCGTTCCCGCCTCAAGGGACTCCCGCCGCTCGTCTTCGCAGGCGAGGCCCGCCAGCTTCGCGACGCGCTCGGCCAGGTAGCGGCGGGGCGCGCGTTCGTCCTCCAGGCCGGGGACTGCGCCGAGTCCTTCCACGAGTTTTCGGCGCCGCTCATCCGGGACAAGCTCAAGATCCTGTTGCAGATGGCGGCGGTGTTGACCTACGGCGGGATGCTTCCCGTGGTCAAGGTCGGCCGAATCGCCGGTCAGTTCGCCAAGGCCCGCACCTCGCCGACAGAAACCGTCGGCGGAGAAGAGCTGACGTCCTTTCGGGGGCACATGGTCCACGATCAAGCGCAGACGGCCGAGGCACGCGTTCCCGATCCCGACCGGATGCAGCAGGTCTACCACCAGTCCGCGGCCACGCTCAACCTCTTGCGCGCTTTCACGAAAGGCGGTTTCGCCGACCTGCAGCAGGTGCACGCCTGGAACCAGGAGTTCGTCGCGAGATCACCCGAGGGCCAGCGCTACGAGACGATCGCCTCCGAGATCGAGCGGGCTCTGCGCTTCATGGCAGCCTGCGGGATCGATCTGACGTCCGCGCCACAGCTCCATCAGATCGACTTCTGGACGAGCCACGAAGGCTTGGTGCTGGACTACGAGGAGGGTCTGACGCGGCGCGACTCACTCACCGGCGAGTGGTACGACTGCTCGGCACACATGCTCTGGATCGGCGAGCGCACACGGCAGCCGGATGGAGCGCACGCGGAGTTCTTCTCCGGGGTGAACAATCCGATCGGCTGCAAGATCGGGCCCACTTCCTCGCCCGCTGAGGTGCTCGCCCTCTGTGAGCGGCTGAATCCGGAACGGATTCCCGGGCGGCTCACGCTCATTTCCCGAATGGGGGCCGATCGCGTCTTCGAGCTGCTCCCGCCACTCCTGCGAGCCGTGCGCGAGTCGGGGCATCCCGTGGCCTGGGTTTGCGATCCGATGCATGCGAACGTCTTCACGACGGACTCGGGGCTGAAGACGCGTCACCTCAACGCGGTGATGGGAGAGATCGAAGGCTTTTTCGCGGCACACCGGCAGGAGGGGACCTGGCCGGGCGGGGTTCATCTCGAGTTCACAGGCGAGGATGTGACCGAATGTCTCGGCGGCTCCGAAGAGGTGCTGGAAGAAGACCTGAACCTGCGTTACATGACGCTCTGCGACCCAAGGCTGAACGCGCGCCAGTCGCTCGATCTGGCGTTCCGCGTCGCCGAGCTCATGCGTCGTTATCCGAATTCCCGCTGAGCTCGGGGTGACAGGTCGCTAGGGAATCGCGACCCCCGCATCCTGGCGATCGCCGTCTTCTGCATCCGCGTGCTCCGTTCCCTCTGCCTCCGCCTCGATTCGGCCCACCTCCTCCTTAGGACGAACGAGCCGGAACTCACCAACGGCGGCGGGCCACTCGGCCAGGAGGGCGGCGGCCCGGGGTGAGCCCGTGTGGTCGTGGTGGCGCTCGACCATGACCCTCAGGCGCTCGCCGGCAACGGCGTCGAGCTCCTCGGCGACGACGAGCTGCCTGTTGAGCCGGATGTCGAGCACGCGCGACGGGTCGTGGACGAACGCCTCGCCGCCGGTCATGCCTGCGCCGATGTTCCGTCCGAACAGGCCGAGGATGACGACCGTGCCGTTCGTCATGTACTCGCACGCGTTGCTGCCGACGCCCTCGACGACCGCGGTCGCACCCGAGTTGCGGACGGCGAAGCGCTCGCCCGCAGAGCCGGCGAGGAAGAGCTCGCCGCCGGTCGCCCCGTAGAGAACCGTGTTGCCGGCGAGGCACGGGTCGCCGGCGTCATCGGCCGGAGGCCGGATCACGATGCGGCCTCCGCTCAGGCTCTTGCCGACGTAGTCGTTCGCCTCGCCGTCGAGCACGAACTCGATGCCCGCCGACAGGAAGGCGCCGAAGCTCTGCCCTGCGGTTCCTTCGAAGCGATAGTGGAATGACTCTTCGGTTCCCGCCTTCGCGAGCGCGCCGCCGAGCCGCGCGCCGACCGCGCGGTCGTCGTTGCGGATGCGGTAGCAC
>JALYST010000023.1 GCA_030854665.1 Actinomycetota bacterium | reverse complement strand
CTGCTGGCGTATGTCCTCACGCGAAATGACCCCGCGCCGGCGACGGTGGTCACCAGGATCCAACGTGTCACGACTCACGGACGGATAACGACGGTGGAGAAGCCCGTCACGGTTACAACCCCGGCGAGCCCGCCACCTACGGCCACACCCGCAGCTCCGAGTGGCGCCGCGCTGAACAACGCCGGGTTCAGGAAGATGCAGGCAGGTGACTATGCGGGAGCGCTGCCGTTGCTCGAGAGTGCGGTCCAGAAGCTCCAGGGCACGAACTCACTCGACGAGGCGTACGCCGACTACAACCTCGCCTTCACGCGCTTCCAGCTCGGCAATTGCGACGGCGTGCTCGAGCTCCTCGACCGTTCCGAGTCGATTCAGGGGCAGCGTGCGGCGATCGACCGCCTCCGGCAGCAGGCGCAAGAGGACTGTTAGGGGCATTAACCGAGTCGTCCGGTGTACTGCTTGTCGTAGTACTCGCGGAATCCGCCGGAGCGCTTGATCGGCTCCCATCACTCGCGGTTGTCGCCGTACCAGTCGATCGTCGCACGCACACCCTGGTCCCAGTCGCGCCGCGGCTGCCAGCCGAGTGAGCGGATCTTCGTCGTGTCGAGCGAGTAGCGCCGATCGTGCCCCGCGCGGTCCTCGACGTGCCGGACGAGTGACGGATCCGCACCCAGATGGTCGACGATCAGCCGTGTGAGCTCGACGTTCTCGTGCTCCTCGCTCGCCCCGACGTTGTAGACCTCGCCTGCCTCTCCCTGGCGGAGCACGAGCTCGATCGCCGCGCAGTGGTCGTCGACGTGGAGCCAGTCCCTCACCTGACGGCCGTCGCCGTAGAGCGGCAGCGGCTCACCATCTAGGGCGTTCGTCGCGAAGAGCGGCAAGACCTTCTCCGGATACTGATTGGGCCCGTAGGTGTTCGAGCCTCGCGTGATCGACGCGTTGACGCCGAACGTCCTCACCGCTGCGAGCACCTGCAGGTCCCCGCCGGCCTTCGCGGCGCTGTACGGGCTCGAGGGGCGCGGCGGATCGTCCTCGCGCGACGACCAGCCCGCCTCGACGTCGCCGTAGACCTCATCGGTGGAGACCTGGAGGAAGCGGGCGCTCGATTCCTCCGCGGCCTGGAGCAGGACGAGCGTCCCCAGCACATCGGTGCGCACGAAGTCCTCCGGGCCGAGGATCGAGCGATCCACGTGTGTCTCGGCGGCGAAGTTGACGATCGCATCGACCGGGCCGATCTGGTCGACGTCCTCTCGTATCGCGATGTCACCCCGGTGGCAGTCGAGCCCCTCGGGCAGGTTGGCCGGATTCCCCGCATACGTGAACTTGTCCAGCACCACCACGTCCTCGCCGGCCGCGAGCATCCGCTTGACGAAGTGCGAACCGATGAACCCCGCACCACCCGTGACCAGTAGGCGCACGGCGTCACCGTATAGACTCAGTCCGTCAGTGAGGCAATGGAGCCTCGGGCGCCTTGTCCGCGCCTGGGGCTTTTCGCGTGTCAAGGGAGGATTTCATGGCGCAAGTCGAGACACGGAACAGGGCGACGTCGAGCGAGGAGTCCCGCAAGCGGGTGCTCGGCCGAATCGAGAAGGACAAGATCGAGTTCGTCCTTCTCTGGTTCACGGACATCGAGGGCCATCTCAAGAGCTTCGCCGTCACGCCGAGCGAGATCGAGGCAGCGCTCGACGACGGCATGGGCTTCGACGGCTCATCGATCACCGGGTTCAACGCGATCGAGGAGTCGGACATGGTCGCGATCCCAGATCCGGAGACCTTCCAGCTGATGCCGTGGAAGGAGGGCGAGACGAAGGTGGCGCGGATGATCTGCGACATCGTCACCCCGGACGGGGAGCCCTACGAAGGGGATCCGCGCTACGTGCTCCGCCGCGCGCTCGACCGTATGGCCTCGCTCGGCTTCGACACGTTCAACGTCGGCCCCGAGCTCGAGTACTTCCTCTTCCGCGACGACAAGGGCACCGAGACCCTCGACGAGGGCGGGTACTTCGCCATGACGACACTGGACGCGGCGAGCGAGTTGCGGCAGGAGACGGTCCGGGCGCTCGAGGGGATGGGCATCCCGATCGAGTACGTGCACCATGAGGTCGGCCCGTCGCAGCACGAGATCGACATGCGTTTCTCGGATGCGCTCGCCATGGCCGACCACACGGTCACGTACCGGCTGATCGTGAAGGAGATCGCGAAGAAGTCCGGCTACCACGCCACCTTCATGCCGAAGCCGATCTTCGGCGAGAACGGCTCAGGGATGCACACGCACCAGTCCCTGTTCAACGATGGGCGCAACGCGTTCTTCGACGGCGACGACGAGTGGAACCTCTCCGCCGTGGGGAAGGCGTTCATCGCCGGACAGCTGCGGCACGCGCGAGAGCTCAGCGCCGTGTTCGCCCAGTGGGTGAACTCGTACAAGCGGCTCGTGCCGGGTTACGAAGCACCGGTGTACGTCGCCTGGTCACGCCGGAACCGCTCGGCGCTCATCCGAATCCCCCTCTACAAGCCGGGTGCCGAGCAGGCGACGCGGGTGGAGATCCGCTGTCCCGACCCGGCCTGCAATCCGTACCTGACGTTCGCCACCCTCCTCCATGCCGGCCTGGAGGGGATCGAGCAGGGTTACGAGCTGCCCGATCCGATGGAGACCAACCTCTACCACCTGACGCCCGAACAGCGAAAGGAGCGGGGGATCGTCTCGCTGCCGGAGACTCTCGGGGAGGCCGTCGACGAGCTCGCGGGCTCGGCGCTCGTTCGCAAGGCGCTCGGCCCCCACATCTTCGACCGCTACGTGGAGTTGAAGCGAGCCGAGTGGGACGAGTACCGGGTGCAGCTCACCGAGTGGGAGCTCAAGAAGTACTTGTCGGTGCTGTAAGAAAGAGAGAGAATGACGGCCGGTCTCGTGAGCCCTGCGGCCTACGAGATCCAACTGACGGCCGACTGCGAGCTGCCGCTTTCTAGCGCAGCTCGTGGTCGTTCTCGGGGCGGGTTAGAGGAAGCGGCGGATGGTCTCGCGGGCGACGCGGAGGCCGACGACCTTGCTGGCCGTGTCGACGTCAGCGATCGTGTCGGCGGGAACCAGGCGGCGGTGGCGGGAGAAGACGCCCGCCCGGACCGAGAGCGCGTCGGGAACGTCGGGAAGCGTTCCGTACATCGGACACTCGACTTTCCCGACGAGCCGGCCCCGGTTGTCTGCCACCAGGAAACCGGCTGTGTCCACGAGATTCAGGGGGAGTGCGGACATGGTCCGAACCTATTCCTCGTCTGCAAGGAAAATCCCTCCCCGGCGTAAGGGTTGTGTTAGGGGGTACCCGCGCAGGCGGTTTAGTCTCAAGATCAACAAAAGGAGGAGGAGACTTGAGCAGCGCATTTCGCATCTGGGCATCGATTGTCTCGCTCGCCATCATCGTCCAGGTGGGGCTCGCCGGTTATGGCGCGTTTCACGCCGTCGACGAGTCCGACGACAAGGGAACGATCGGAAAGAACGTGGTCTCGGACGGGTTCAGCGCCCACGCTGCTCTCGGGTACATCATCTTTCTGGCGGCACTCGTCCTCCTGGTGCTCGCCTTGATCGCGCGGCGCGCCGGCGGACCCGCTCGATTGAAGTGGAGCGGGGCCATCCTCGGCCTGGTCGTGGTCCAGATCCTCCTGGCGTGGGCGGGGTCGGCCTCGGCCTGGCTCGGATTCCTGCATGGGGTGAACGCGCTTGCGGTGGCCGGGATTGCGGGTAGCCTCGCCGGCCGGGAGTGGGCGGCTCACCGAGGGGCCGGGGGCGCACGCGCGCCGGATCCGGAAGTACGCGTATAGCCGTTGCAGCGGCTCTAATGGACGTACGAGCGCGCCACCTGCGCCTTCTCACCGAGACGATCGCCGCGGTGAACTCGACGCTCGATCTGGAAGAGGTTCTCCGGCTGGTGGCCCGCAAGGTCGCCGACGCGCTCGGTACCGAGGCCTGTTTCGTCTACCTCTACGACGACAGGACGAACGAGCTGATCCTGCGCGCCACGCATGGCACGAGCATCGAAGAGATGACGAAGCGCCCAAGGATGCGGCCGGGTGAAGGAATCACGGGAACAGCCGCGGCCGATCGTGCTCCGGTGATGATCCCCTCGCAGGCGCATCTCGATCCACGGTTCAAGCAGTTCTCCAACCTCCCGGAGGACGACTACGAGTCGATTCTCGCCGTGCCCATTCTCGCCCGAGACAAGCTCGCCGGCGCGCTGAACGTGCGCACGCTCGAGCCACGCGAGTTCACGCAGGACGAGATCGAACTGCTCGTCGCGATCGCAGACCAGGTCGCGCAGACGATTCAACATGCGCAGCTGTACGCACACGCGCAGAGCCGGGTCGCCGAGCTGGAGGCCCTCGCCAAGATCTCGGAGGCCGTCTCCGAGTCCCTCTACCTCGAAGAGTCGCTCGAGGCGATCGTCAAGACGACGATGGAAGCAGTCGGCGCAACCGGGGCGGCGCTCGTGCTCGAGGACGGCAACATCGCGTGGCCCGAAGGTCGAGCCGGGACGCACAACGTGCGGCTTCCCCTGCGCTGGAAGCGGCGCCAGATCGGCGAGCTCGTCTGTGACCGCGACACGCCGTTCACCGACGAGGAGCGTGCGCTGCTCGTTTCGATCGCGCATCACGCAGCGGTGGCGCTCGAACACGGGCGTGCCGTCATGCGGGGCGTGCTCGCGCAAGAGATCCATCACCGTGTCAAGAACAACCTCCAGACCGTCGCGTCGCTCCT
>JALYST010000010.1 GCA_030854665.1 Actinomycetota bacterium | reverse complement strand
GACGGGTCGCCGCCGAGGAACATGCCCTGCGAGCCCGACTCCGGGCTCTTGAAGAGCGACTCCTTGCCCTTCAGGCCCTTCCAGGTCTTGAACTCCGGATGCTGCTTCATCAGGTAGTCCGGGATGTACCAGCCGATCGTGCCGATGACGCCGTTCGCCCCGACCCTGACGACGGTCTTCTGCTTCGTCACGTACTGCTTCCACTGCGGGACGTGGCCCCAGTCTTCGAGGATCGCGTCCGTCTTGCCGTCCGCCATCGCCTGGTAGACGGGAACCTCGGCGATCTTCGTGACCTTCACCTTGCAACCGAGTGACTTCTCGAGGACGTTCTTGACCACGTACGTGTTTGCTGTCGACCCCGCCCACGCCTGCTCGTTCAGCGTGACGGTGCCGCAACTGGCCGCCGGCTTCGCAGCAGCACTCCCGACACCCAGCACGATCACGGTGAGCGCTGCGACGGCAAGCCCTCCGACACGGATCTTCATTCCTCCTCCTTTTCTTGCCCCATGTTTCCCGGTTTCACGACAGTCCCTCGATTCGCCTGCGTGTCCTGCCCTGCGTCACCCGATCGAGCGCGGTGCCGAGCGCCAGGATCGCGATCGAAGCGAGGACGCCCTGTCCAAACAAGCTTTGCTGGAGTCCCTGCGCGACGTCGTAGCCCAGTGCGCCCGACCCGACGAGCCCGCCGATCACGACCACGGCAAGAACCATGATCATTCCCTGGTTCACGCCCAACATGATCGCATCGCGCGCAAGCGGAATCTTCACCTTCAGCAGTGTCTGTAGCCGCGTGGCCCCGAAGGCCCCCGCCGCCTCGACCGTGTGCGGCGAAACCTCCCGGATACCCGCTTCGACGAGGCGGATCACGACCGGTGACGCGTAGAGCACGGACGCCATCACTCCGGGCACGATCGACACCGGCATCAGGTAGATGAACGGGATGATGTAGACGAGCTGCGGCAGGGTCTGGAGCACGTCGAGCACCGGACGCATCACCCGCCTCGTCCGCGCGCTCTCTGCGGCCCAGACGCCGAGCGGAACTCCAACGATCATCGTGAGGACGGTTGCCACCAGGACCTGCGACGCGGTGTCCATCGCATTCGTCCATTCGCCCGTCACGCCGATGAGCGCCAGCATCGCCAGCGTGATCAGCGCAGGCCGCAATCCGGAGATGAGGAAGGCAATGGCGGCCAGCCCGAGCATCATCGCCGGCCATGGCGTCCCGACGAAGAAGCTCCGCAGCGGCCCGAGCCCGTGCTGCACGATGAAGTTCCCAACCGGGTTCGTGATGTGGAAGACGAACGTCGACGGGTTCTGGACGTAGTCGAGCGCCGTCTGCACTTGGCGCAGCAGCCACTCCTGCGCAGTTGAGCGTGTCCAGATGCTTCCCGCGCCGAGCGCGTGCGCGAGGCCGACGGCCAGTCCGACTGCGGCAGCGCACGCGAGCGTGTACAGCCGCAGGTTGCGTCGCTTTCCCTCGGTGAGGTGGCGGTGCGCCGGGTCGGTCCTGATCGCCATCGCCTCCGTCGCACGGTCGAGCGCGATGGCCATGATCACGATCGCAGCGCCGGCCAGCAGCGCGAGCGCCGGGTTCGAGTACAGGCCGCTGGTGACGACGTCGCCGAGCCCCTGGCCGCCGATCAGCCCGGCGATCACGACCATCGAGAGCGCGAACAGGATGGTCTGATTGACCGACAGGAGGATCAGTCGCCGCGCCAGCGGGAGCTGAACCTTCAACAGCGTTTGCAGGCGGGTGGCCCCGAGCGCAGTCGCTGCTTCGACCGTGTTCGGCGGGACGCCGCGAATCCCGAGCGCCGTGATCCGTATGGCGGGCGGGATCGAGTAGATCATGGTCGTCACCACCGCCGCTCCCGGGCCCACCGAGAAAAGGAGCACGATCGGCATCAGATACGCGAACGCGGGGATGATCTGCATTGCGTCGAGCACGGGCGTGATCGCCCGTCGGAACCGATTGGAGCGGCCCGCGAGGACGCCGAGCGGCAGCCCGACCGCGAGCGAGAGGGCGACCGATGCGCACGTGAGGGCGAACGTCCTCATGCTCGGCTCCCACAACCCCATTGCCGCAAACGCGACGAACGCTGCGAGAACAACGAGCGCCGCGCGGCGGCCGCCGAAACGCAGGACCACCAGCACGCCGAGCACGGTTGTGCCGACCCAGGTGAGCTTGAAGAAGAAGCTCGTTAGCCAGCCGACGATGTTGTCGAGGAAGCCTGCGAATCCGTTGAAGGCACGGAAAAAGACGCTCGGGTGCGGGACGTTGCGGTGGTCGCTGAGCCACGTCTGAAAGCTGTCGAGGTGATGTGCCAGCGTGTTCCAGGTCAGCGACGCCGGCCAGAGCACCTGATTTCGCCAGCCGTAGAACGCGATCAGCATCCCGAGCGCGACGGCGACGACGAGACCTGCCCGGCCACGCCACCAAGGGCGCGGCGCGGGCACCGCCAGCCGGACGGCTGCAGGCGCGACGGCCATCAGTCGTTCTCGCCCGCGATGGCCGTCAGGACCGCCTCCCGGTCGACGACGCCGACGACGCGCCCGTCCTCGACCGCGCAGACGGGGCGATCGACCCCGGCGATCACCGGCACGGCATGCCGCACGGTCGTGCGCACGTCGAGCCGGGGCCCGTCCTCCTCACCCGGCTGCGGTTCCCGCATGATCCAGCGCAGCGTCAGGACGTGGCTACGGGGGATGTCCCGGACGAAGTTCCCGACGTAGTCGTCCGCGGGCGAGCCGACCAGCTCTTCCGGCGTGCCAAGCTGGACGATCTTGCCGTCGCGCATGATCGCGATCCGGTCGCCAAGCCGCAGCGCTTCGGGCAGGTCGTGCGTGATGAAGACCATGGTCTTGCCGGTCTCCAGCTGGAGCCGGCAGACCTCGTCCTGCATGTCGCGGCGGATCAGCGGGTCGAGCGCGCTGAACGGCTCGTCGTACAGCATCACCTTCGGGTCGACCGCGAAGGCGC
>JALYST010000005.1 GCA_030854665.1 Actinomycetota bacterium | reverse complement strand
TCAGCTTCGACCAGTACTGGGACGAAGCCAACATGGGGATCGGCGATCTACGCGTCTTCAACGACGATCGGCTGGTTCCCGGTGCGGCCTGGCCGATGCACCCGCATCGCGACATCGAGGGCATTACGTACGTCGCCGAGGGAACGTTCGAGCACGCCGACTCGCGCGGCAACGGCGGCATCCTTCATCCGGGCGCGATTCAGCGAGCGACCCTCGGCTCGGGGATGCAGCACTCGGAGCGCAACGGTTCGAAGACCGAGCCCATGCGCTTCATTCAGATGTGGATCATGCCCTCGCGTCGCGGGCTCGAGCCAAGCATCGAGCAGCGCGAGTTCGCCGCGGAGACGCGGCGGAACGTCCTGCGGCCTGTGCTCGTACCCGCGGACGGATTCGGTGGCGACGGCGCGCCTCGCGCGGCTGATTCGGTCACCGTGCACCAGGACGCGGCGGTGTACGCCGGGCTCCTGGATGGGAACAGAAAGGTCCGCCAAGAGCTCCGCTCGGGATTCGGCGGCTACCTCTTTGTGGTCCACGGCTCTCTGGTCCGACCGGAGCTTGACGAAGGCGGAGCGGCCAAGATCCAGGACGAGCCGGCCATCGACCTCGAGGCGGGCGGACGAGGGGCCGAGGTCCTTCTCGTGGAGACACGAACGACCCGCGCGTGAGCGTCGGCGACCATCGTTACGGGTTTGCCCCCTCTAGGCCATTGCAGCGCTCCCCCCATGGCGTTCATGGTTACGCGACCCCGGCGTTGGCCGGCGGCAGGAGGGAAGACCACCAATGCGTGAATACCAAAACGGGAGCGCCGACGCCTCGGGAAACGCCACGTTCGGCCCAGGACTGGTTTTCGAAGGAAAGCTGAGCTTCCAGGGTCAGGTCCGATTCGACGGCACCTTCACCGGCGAGATCACCACGGACGATCTCCTGATCATCGGCGAGACCGCGAAGGTCTCCGCTGACATCACGTGCGGCTCCGTCGTGATCAACGGTGAGGTCAACGGCAAGATCAAGGCACGCGACTCTGTCGAGCTCCGCGGCCACGCCCGCGTGAAGGCCGATGTCGTCACCCCGTCGCTCGTCATGGACAAGGGCGTCGTGTTCGACGGCTACTGCAACATGATGGACAAGCGTGACGTCGTCGCGCTGCCGACCGGCGAGGAGCGCCGCAAGTCGTGGCAGTCAGGTGGTCGTGGCAACAAGCACCAGGACCGCCGCAACCGTGAGGTCGTCGAGACGCAGCCGGCGGATCTTTCAGCGCAGTGATCTAAGACCCGGTCGTCGTCGACCGGGTCATCTCACTTTCCCGCGAGGATCGCTTCATAACTTGCGGGATCGGTGGCGCCTTCGGTGTTCACGACCGCGATGCTTGAGTCGCGCGTGATGCCCAGCCGCGACCGAAGCGCGTCGCTCGCGCACGCGACGAGAGCGCCGGCGAGCCCGGCGGCCCCTGAGGCACCGGCGACGACTTTCGCACGCGCGAGCTCGCGCACGGCGACGGCGGCCTCGTCGTCGGTGACGACCATCGCTCCGTCAATGCCTGCCACGAGGATCGGCCACGCGACAGCCGACACGCTCTGACATCGCAGGCAAGCCATGACGGTCGGCACGTCTGCCACCGCGGTCGGCGCGCCGGCTGCGAGAGAGCGGGCAATGGCGGCGGAGCCCTGCGGCTCGACGACTACGACCTTGGTCTGGCTCGACACCTGGCGTACGGCCGCGACGCCGGCCGCGGATAGGCCTCCCACACCTGCCTGCACGAACAGGAAGTCCGGCATCTCGGCGAGCTGATCGAAGAACTCCTCGAAAAGCGTGCCGTAGCCGGCCATCACGCCGCTCGCGAAGGTGCGGTCTTCTTCGGTGGCGTCCGGCCCGACCGTGTCGGGGCAATGCCAGAGACCTTTCGCGCGCGCAGTCGCGCGGGCCACCTCGACCGCCTCGTCGTAGCTCCCCTCGACGAGCTCGACGCGCGCGCCGTGACCCGCGATCGCGTCGATCCGGCCCGCCGCGCTGTCCGCCGGCAGGAACACGACGCATCGGCAGCCGAGCGCCTCGGCGAGCGCGGCGACCGCGCGGCCGTGGTTGCCGTCGCTCGCGGTGCACAGCGTGGGCGGACCGAGGGCTACCGCGAGCGCGCGCAGATCGCGGAAAGGAATGAGCGTCCCCGCCGGGAGACCTTTGATGGCTCTCACGTGCTCGTGGAGCGCCCACGAGCTGCCGAGCGCCTTGAACGACGGGAGTCCCAGGCGCTCCTGCTCGTTCTTCACGTCGATCCGCGCGACCCCGCAGCCCTGTGCCTGCCGCGGCAGTGCGACTAGAGGCGTCGCGGCGAAACCCGGCATCGTGCGATGAAACATGCTTGGCCGCATCCGGACCTGTCGATTCCCCGCGGACGCATGGTCGCGGTGAACGTTGATGATCAGACGTTGGTCGACCACCCGGACAGTCTCCGCTAACCCTACGTAGACTCGGCTCTTGGGTTTCTTCGGAAACTCAATGAGAGTGCGGGGGCTCCGGTGAGTCCCTCGGTCTTCAAAACCGTTGACGGGGCGTAGAACGTTCCGTGGTGGGTTCGACTCCCATGCACTCTCGCAGCACGTGACCCGAGAAGAACTCGCCTCCGAGCTCGAGGCCGAGGGGCTCGACGAAGCCGCGGCTGCCGAGCCCGGCCGCACCTCGGCGTGGTCGGCGCTCGAGCATCGCGATTTCCGCCTCTTCTGGATCGGCCTCGTTGTCTCGAACATCGGGACGTGGATGCAGCAGTTCGGGTTGGGCTGGCTCGTCGTCCAGCTCGCGATCAAGGACGGCGTACCGCAGCTCGCTCCTTTCTATCTTGGCCTTGTCGGCCTTTCGCGTGCATTGCCCGGGCTCGCGTTCGGCCTCTTCGGCGGGGTGGTCGCGGATCGCGCGGATCGCCGCCGTTTACTGCTCGTCACGCAATCGAGTGCCGCCGTCGCAGCGGCGGTTCTCGCGGTCCTCGCCATCTCGAATCAGATCAACATCGTCGAGATCGTTCTGATCAGCGCGCTGAACTCGATCATCTTCTCGTTCGACGCCCCAACGCGCCAGGCAATGGTCCCGCGGCTCGTTTCCGAGAAGCAGCTCATGAGCGCGATTGGCTTGAACTCAGTGGCTTTCAACGGAGCAACGCTCGTCGGTCCGCTCGTCGGTGGGGTGCTCATCATCCCCTTTGGCGTCGGTGGCCTGATGCTCATCAACGCGCTTTCGTATCTCGCGATCGTAATTGCGCTCCTCCTCATGCGTCCCCAACCGGTCATCGATTACGGCCCGCGACTGTCGCTTCTCAATTCGATCCGCGAGGGGCTGTCGTTCATCCGCGGCGACGCCGTTTTGCGGTGGGTCGTCGTGCTGAGCGTCGCGACGGCGCTCTTTACACGCCCGTACATCCAGCTCCTTCCGGCCGAGGCACAGCTGCTTGGCGTCGGCGCGATCGAGCTCTCGTGGCTCCTCGCCGCATCCGGGGCCGGCGCGCTCGTCGGCGCGCTCCTGACCGCGTCGCTCGGTGGATGGAAACATCGCGGCGCGCTTCTCGTGGGCGCGGCGTTCGCGCACGGCACGCTGCTCATCTTCTTTGGACTACAGCACACGGTGCTTGGCGCGATGGTCTTCGTCGGACTGACGAGCCTCGCCGTGATGGTCTACCTCGGAATGGCGAACACACTTACCCAGACCCGCACCCCGGACGCGCTTCGGGGGCGGGTGATGAGTGTCCACACAATGGTGTTCATCGGGTTCATGCCGCTCGGGCAGATGGCCCTCGGTTCGGTGGGCACGCTCGTGGGGATCAACAACGCATTCCTGGTGGGGGGTGTGATCGTGACGCTGCTCGCGGGCTACGCGGCGGTTCGCGTCACAGCGCTACGACAGGCGAGTGCGACCGCCCGGCCGCGGTCCGCGACGACGTCCTAGTTGGGGCGGGGTTGGATCGAGGGAGGGGGGATGAGGCGTTCGCCAGCGGCCTTACGTCCGACACGCTTCTTGATGATTCCGAGCCGGTCCTGGTAGCAGTGCGCGCAGAGCATCGTGTCCCCGACGGCGAGCTGTATGTACGCGTCGGACCCGCAATCTGCGCAGTTTCCTGGTGCCACCCCGTTCATCAGCAAAGGCTGGTGCACGATGACGGCCACAAATCTCGCTCGAGAGCCACGTTGACAAGGCTCGATGGCCTCGAGTAGCCTCTAGAACATTCGTTCTAACGCCTGATGTGGCCAGCAGCAGGCTGAAACGGACGATTCGCGAACGGTCAAGGGGAGCGATGTGGCAGCGAATGGACTGGCCAGTGCGATTGCGCACATAGAAGGACGCTTTGGCGTACA
>JALYST010000277.1 GCA_030854665.1 Actinomycetota bacterium | reverse complement strand
TAGGTGGGCGTGATCCCGAAGAGCCTCGTCACCGCGTGGTACCGGCCGGCCGACACGCTGAGACTCTCGATGTCTTGATAGGGCGCGACCGCCGTGACCAGCGGCAGCTTGGCGATCGCAGCGGCATCGTCTGCTGTCAGCGTCCGGTCGGTCGCGGACTGGCCCGTCCCGACCGTGATGAACTCACCGTCGACCAGGACGACGTTGGCGCCCAGCCTGCGGATGCTGTCGCCGACCTGCTTCTGGGCGCCCGCGCTCACCGCGGTGACGGCGACGAGCGACGAGACGCCGATGACCACGCCGAGCGCGGTCAGCACTGCGCGGAACCAATTCGCCAGAAGCGCTCCGAAAGCGATGCGCCATTGCTCGAGCATCGAGCTCAGACCGGTGCGGCGATCGCGGGTCGGAGATTCACGGGCTCGTCCGAGACGAGGAGACCGTCGGCCATCCGCAGGATCCTCGACGCACGGTCAGCCACCTCGCTGGAATGCGTCACGAGGACGATGGTCGCTCCGCTTCGGTTCAGCCGCTCCAAAACGCCGAGCACCTCTTCGGCGCTTGCAGAGTCGAGGTTGCCGGTCGGCTCGTCCGCAAGGACAACACTCGGTTTGGCAACGAGCGCCCGCGCGATCGCAGTGCGCTGCTGCTGGCCTCCCGACAACTGGTTCGGCAGATGGGACACGCGGTCGGAGAGTCCGACTTCCGCAAGCGCATCGAGAACACGCTGACGGCGCTCTCGCAGGGGTACGCGTGCGTAGACCAGCGGCAGCTCGACGTTCTTGTACGCAGTGGAGCGGGGCAGGAGGTTGTAGGCCTGGAAAATGAATCCGATCTCTGCGCCGCGGACGTGAGCGCGTTTCGTCTCAGGCAGCTCCGACATCTCCTGCCCGACGAGCCGGTAGGTCCCGCTCGTCGGCCTGTCGAGACAGCCGAGGATCCCGAGCAGAGTCGTCTTGCCGGACCCCGAGGGGCCCATGATGGCGACGAACTCGCCCTCGCGGACGACGAAGCTGACACCGCGGAGCGCATCGACCGAGAGCTCGCCGCTCCGATAGCTCTTCCTTAAGTCGGTGAGCTCGAGGACAGTGTCGTGCGAGTTGTCACGCACCCCCGCCTCCGGCCAGCACGACACGTTCTCCAGGTTTGAGTCCGCGTCTGACCTCGACCTCCTTGTTGTTCGAAAGCCCGAGCTCCACCGTGCGGACGGCCGTCTTGCCGGCCGCAGTCAGGACGGTCACGCTCGCGGCTGCACTGTCCTGTGTCACGGCCTCGAGCGGAACGCGCACTACGTTGCGGCGGTTGGCGACGATGATGCGAACGCTGACGTTCATGCCCGGCTTCACGCCGGCGATGTGCCTGAGGCTGACGCGGACCGGAAACGTCACGACTCCACCGGTGTCGACTCCCGTGAGCGCTTCGAAGAGCACCTTCCCGGGGAACCGTCTCCCTCCGAGCGCATCGACGCTCACGAGGGCGCGCTGCCCGCGCTTGACCCGGGCGGCATCGAACTCGCTGAGCGCAACGCTGACCGCCAGATGCCGCAGATCGGCGACGGTGGCGATCGGCGTCGTCGCGTCGACGGGAGCGCCCGGCACGGTCATTACCGCCGTCACGGTTCCCGACGAGATCACGCGAACCGTGAGCTGCTGCGCGGCGAACTCGGCAACGGCGAGCTTCGCGCGTGCCGCCCGCACCTTGAGCTGCGCGATACGGATGTCCGTCGGCGAGCCGGGGCCGCCGCGGGCGCGCAGCACTGCAAGGTCAGCCTGCGCCTTACGAACGTCCAATCGGGCGGCGGTTACGTCGCTGCGGAGCGGGGGAGCGAGTTGCTGCGCGAGTCGCGCCTTTGCCGCAGTCAGTGCTTCCGTGGCAGCTGCGATCGCTGTCGGGCTCGGCCCCGCTTCGAGCGTCGCCACCTCGGCTCGAGCACGATCCACCTCGAGGTTGGCGGCCGTCACGTCCGGGGGAGCGGGCGGTTCGAGGAGCTTCGCTAGCTTCAGCTGCGCGACCTCGATCGCCTTCCGCGCCGCCGCGAGCGCCTCGGGCGACGAGGGCACGTCGCCGCGGAGCAGTGCTGCGAGCTCCGCCTGCGCCCGTCTTATCTCGAGCTCGGCTGAGCCGACGTCGGCGCGGTTCGGCGGCTGGAGCAGCCTCGCGAGCCGCTCCTCGGCGAGCTGCAGGTTTCGCTGTGCGATCTGGATTGCGCGGGCTCGAGCCTCCTCCGTTCCACCTCGAAGAACCTCGAGGTCTGCCTCGGCGCGACTGACGTCGTGGCGTGCCGTCTTGACGTCGGCGGAGCGGGGAGGGCCAACGAGGCGCGCTAGCTTCTGGCGTGCCGAGATCACCGCGAGCCGGCTCGCGGCCAGCTCCGCCGGTGTCGGCACCAGACCCTTGAGCGGATCGCTCGTCCGCTTCTGCAGGAGCTCCAGGCTTGTGGTCGCGACGTCGTTTCTCGCCTGCGCGACCGCGGTCTCCGCGACGCCGCCGTCATCCAGGCGAGCGACGACGTCGCCTGCCGTGACATGCGCGCCGGGCACGACCAACAGTCGCGAGACACGTCCGCTTGCCCGCGGCAACACGGCGTCGGCGGAAACGGACGCGCCACTCGTGCTGCCAGTGCCAGAAGAACTGGATACCGAGGCAATCGTGCCACCGCTGCTCGTAGACGAGCTCGGAAGCGAGATCAGCCCGGAAGCGTTAGCCTCGACGACCCGGCCGAGGCCGCCGACCGTGACGACGACATTGCCGCGGCTCGCTGAGACCGTTTGCAGCGTCGATCGTGGCGGAGCGGCGCTGTGGTGCCGCCAGACGAAGACGCCGACGACCAACGCACCTGCGACGAAGAGCCCCAGGAGCGCTTGACGCTGGCGGCGACCGAATTGCCCAAATACGGTTGACGCGGCGATCCTGGCTCCTTTCCTGGGGGGATCGCACGCCTGACGTTATGAGGCCCAGATGAAGGGATCATGAGTCCCCTGACAGGCGTAGCCGCCGTGGGGGGAGGTAGTTGATCGCGAGGTTCGCGTGCCGGTCGTAGCCGTCCCGTACCTTGGTGCGCCGGTCCGAGGAGTGCGTCGCTCTCGGCAAACAGGAGGATCGCACCGTTAAGTTAGACAGATGCGAGCGGTGATCAAGGAGAAGCGGGAGGTCGCGAAGGGAACGCTCCTGGTCATCTTCGACCTGCTCGGACGAGAGGTCGACTTCAAACCCGGCCAGTATTTCTGGGTCACTCTGCTCGATCCGCCCTACGAAGACGAGAAGGGCCCGCGGCGGCACGTCTCGGTCGTCACGTCACCGAATGAACGCGGTGTGCTCGGCCTCTGCACGCGCCTGCGCGACAGCGCCTTCAAGCGCTCGCTCGTCGAGCTGCCGGTTGGGGCCGAGGTCGACGTCGAGGAGCCGAAGGGAAGTTTCCTTCTACCCGAGGAAACTGACCAGCCGTACGTGTTCATCGCCGGCGGCATCGGCATCACGGTGTTTCGATGCATGCTCCGCTACATCGTCGAGGAGCAGTTTCCGCACCGGGTCACGCTCGTCTACTCGAACCGCGATCGCGAGTCCGCTGCATTTCTCGACGAGCTCCTCGAGCTCGAGCAGGTCAACCCGAACCTCCAGCTCGTCCTCACCATGACCGAGGACCCGGCCTGGGACGGGGAAACAAGACGCATCGACGTCGAGCTCCTCCGGGACCACTTCGGCGACGAGCTGCAATCGCTCACGTACCTGACCGCAGGCCCGCCCGCCATGGTCGAGGGAGTCGTCGAGACGCTGCAGAACGCGGGCGTCCCCGAGGAGCGAATCCGGCCCGACCGCTTCAGCGGCTACTAGAAGCGGCAGTGCCCCCGAAAGGCGAAACCCGCCTCGGGTAGCCGCAGACGGGTTTCAGATTGCCGGGGTATGAGGGGGGAGCCGGCAAGCTCATTTTCGTGCTGGCCCGGGCCCTTTCCTCCCCCGGTAGGGGGATCCGAAAGGAGGCTCGGCTATTCTGCGCGGGTTCGCGGAGAAGTGGCCGAGTGGCTGAAGGCGGCGCCCTGCTAAGGCGTTATGGGGGTGAATGCCTCCATCGAGGGTTCGAATCCCTCCTTCTCCGCTTCGCAGCACGGAGAGGTGTCCGAGTGGCCTAAGGAGCGCGACTGGAAATCGCGTACGTGCTGAAAGGTGCGTCGCGGGTTCAAATCCCGCCCTCTCCGCTCTGGCGTGGGGGAAACC
>JALYST010000270.1 GCA_030854665.1 Actinomycetota bacterium | reverse complement strand
GCTGGCCCTCTCCGCGGTACTACCTGAAGATCAAGCGGGCGTCAGACCCTGTCGTCAACCTTGTCCTTGAGGTCTTCGGCCTTGTCTCTCGCGTCGCCGAGCTTTCCCTGCGCCTGACCCTGCTTCTCGCGCATCTCGTCGTCGGTGAGCTTGCCCTCGGTTTCCTTGAGCTTGCCCTCTGCCTTGTCGCGCATTCCGTCCGACATGACCCCTCCTTCTCGTGGTTTGGGCCACTTGTCCCCACCCCGCCGCGCGAGAAACAGTCGTTTAGCTTCTGCCCCATCGAGCAGGAGGGGGTCGATGCTCGTCCTCCTGCTCATCATCATTCTGGTTCTCGCCGTCGGTGGCGGGATCTTCATCAGCAAGTTTCTCTTCCTGATCCTGCTCCTGCTGCTGCTCTTGCTCCTGTTCCGCGGCAGGTTCTAGGCCCGAGAGAAACGAGCTCGATCGGGCCACCTGGCCCAGCTCGGCTCGCGATGAAGTCGGCTATGGTGGCTCAGCATTCCGCGACGCGGCGAGCAGCTCGTTAAGACCTCGTTGTGTCGCCGAAGAAATCCCCGCAAACCGCACCAAAACCTGCTGATAGGGCGTTTGCCCTGGCGCAGATGAGGTACGGGGAAAAGAAACCGATGAAAGGATTCCGCGTGTTCAAACGCACAAAGTCACAAGTACTGAAGGACAACGCCGCGAGCGCGACTGATTTCGCGACGGCACTCGCCAAGGACAAGAAGTTCCGCCGAGAGCTCCTCTCGGCCATCAGCCACGGCAGGATCGCAGGCCGCCGAGCCTCGAGCCGGATCGGCTTCGTTGCAGCCACGACCAGGCTCGCGACCGACCCGAAGCTCAAGAACGAGCTCCGCAAGATGACGAAGAGCCTCGAGGGAGCATGGGGCCGCGTCGAGAAGAAGCGCAGCCACAAGCTCCGCAACTCGATCCTCATCATCGCCGGCGTCGGTGGCGCTGCAGCCGCAGCGCTGAAGACCCGCGGGAACGGGAGCCTCCCGAGCGTGCCCTTCACCGGCGGCACCTCGCCGCGCACGATCGACGAGTCGATCGAAGTCAACGTCCCCGTCTCGGTGGCGTACAACCAGTGGACGCAGTTCGAGGACTTCCCGCTGTTCATGGAAGGCGTCGAGCACGTGGAGCAGAAAGACGACACGCGCCTGCACTGGGTCGCCAAGATCGGCGGCAAGACGGAGGAGTGGGACGCGAAGATCCTCGAGCAGCATCCCGACAAGCAGGTCAGCTGGATCAGCGAAGACGGCAAGAAGACGCGTGGCACCGTCGCATTCGAGCCGGTCGGCGAGTCACGAACGCGGATCAACCTGTCGATGAGCTATCAGGCAGAAGGCCTGACGGAGACCCTGGGCTCAGCCGTAGGCCTCGACCAGCGGCGAGTGCGCGGCGATCTGCAGCGGTTCAAGGAACTGATCGAGAGCCGCGGCGCTGAGAGTGGGGCCTGGCGCGGCGAGGTTGCTGCCGGTACGAAGAAGTAAGAAGTCTGGCTCGTGCGCCTGCGCGGGAGCAATTGCTCCGCGCAGGCGCCGTGCTCGATCTAGGCGCGCAACTCGGTGAAGCCGGCCGCGGTGAAATCGCCGTCGAACGCTAGTGCCTCGTTGATCCGGAGCGATCGCATGACCGCAAAGCTCGTCGCGTCGACGAACGAGTAGCGTTCGTCGCGGCCGCGGAGCCAGCGCAGCGCTTCCTCCTCGAGCTCCCTGCTCGTGAACTCGACCCGCAGGCGAAGCGTCCGCGACATCCGATCGAGGCACGCGACGGCCGGGCCGTGACCGTGGCGCCGGTTCAGCAAGGTCCACGTCTCGCCCCGAACATGGTTGGTCGTCACGAGTAGCGCATCCGCGCGACGAGAAAGTCGACGCGCCTCGTCGTGGCCGATTCCCGTCACAGCTTCAGGCAGTGCATGGAGCGCACACTTTGCATGCTCGGGCTTTCAAGACAGAATGCCGTGACGCCATGATCCAGCCCGGATGGACCTTTCAGACCCACGTCGTCGTCGTCGCCGCCGCGATGTGCGCTTGGGCATTGCTCCCAGCACCCGCTGCCGCCGCGCCGGTCGCCAAGAACCTTGTCGCAACAGCCAGCGTCAAAGCGGCTTTGAGGACGACACATCTTGCTGTCCTCCAGCCTTCGCAGCGAGCGGGAGTACGAGGACCGCTGAAAGGAACGACCTACTACGGCTCAGTCGGGAAGTGGAAGTACGCGCTGGCCATGTTCTCTCAGCCAGGAGTTGGGACCACAGATCAACCCGAGCTCTTCAGCAAAGCTCCGGGCGGCCGCTGGCGCGACCGCGGAGATACCGGCGGCTGCCTGACGAAGGGGATCATTCCGCGTGCGCTGATTCGCCTGTGGCACTTGCGTTCGTACTGCTGAACGCGGCGCCTACCTAGGCGGAAGCGGGCTTGAAGTCGACCGCGGAGGGCGGCGCTCGGTCGTGCGGTGACTACGGCTCTTCGAGGTCGAGGGCAATCATCAAAGCCGTGCGCAGGCCCGCAACTGACTCGGGACCGAGCTCACCGCGGCGACGGCCCACCGCGTGTCTCGGGATGGTGAACAGGTTGTCGCAGTTCACCACGCATTCCCGCGCAAGCCCGTGCTCTCGGCCAAGCGGCACTTCTGTGGGAAGGCCTCGGATCGTTCCGGTTACCGCTGCGACCGTGACGTTCGCCAGGATCGGAATCGCTCGGTCACGCGTGAGGACGACCACTGGGCGACGGCGTCCGCCGAGCTCGACGTCGTAGATCTCACCGCGGTTCAGAGCGGCGCGCCGCCCTCAGCCTTGTCGAACGCAGAGAGGCCGGCCAAGCCGAGCTCGCCGACCCACTCTTCCTGCGGGTGCTTCCCATAGCCGGCCGCATACATCTGGTCGATCTCGTGTTGCCGCTCCTCGTGCAGGATCCGTTCGAGCCCTGAGCGCAGCGCGTCGCTCCGGTTCGCAAACCGTCCACGCGCGATGGCGGCATCCAGAGCGGCCAGGTCCGCATCTGTCAGACGTACTGGTACCTGTGTCGTCATGCGCTGAGTATACCAGAACCAAGGCTCTACGTCAGATCTGATATCCTGCCGCAATGACCTCGGGCCAGGTTCTCCGCGAAGCTCGGCGCCGCCACGGGCTGACGCAGCAACAACTGGCCGACCGGGCTCACACCTCCCAGGCCGCCGTCTCTCGGATCGAGCGAGACCTCGTCTCCCCGTCCGTCGACACGCTGGCACACCTCCTCGACCTGCTCGGCGAGGAACTCGCGCTCGAGGCGCGGCCGATCGACTACGGGCACGACGTGACACTGCTCCAGCAGAACCTGCGTCGAACGGTCTCGCAGCGCATTGACCACGGCGCCTCATTCGCGAACTTCGTGGTGCGGAACCGTGGCGTCGCAAGAGCCGGCTGAGTTTCAGCCGAAACCGATCCTTCGGGGGCTCCTCGAACACGGTGTCGACTTTGTGCTGATCGGCGGCCTCGCCGGCATGGCTCGCGGCTCGTCGTATCCGAGCTACGACGTCGACATCGCCTGTGCACGCGCCGAGACGAATCTCGAGCGGCTTGCGTCCGCCCTCAACGATCTGGGCGCCACCCTGCGCGGTGCGCCACGGGATCTCCCGTTTCAGCTCGACGCGCGAACCTTGAAGGCCGGAGCAAATTTCACCTTCAAGACGCCCTACGGCAGTCTGGACATCCTCACCGATCCCGACGGGGCACCTCCCTATGAGAGGCTGAAAGCCGCAGCCGGCGCGCCGGCAGAGGTCGAGGGCGAACTCATCTTCGTCGCGTCGCTCGACCACCTGATCGCGATGAAGGAAGCCTCCGGCCGCACGAAGGACAAACTGATGGCCACGGAATACCGCGTGCTCTCGGACGAGCTGCGCGCGCCGAAGCCTAAGCAGCAGGACTAGCTCGGCGGAAGCCTGGTGCGTCAAATACGGCTTCGGCATGCACACGTCCGCGGCCGGTGACCCGAATCCCGCAGCGGTTGCTATTGAACCTGTACGAGCTGTTGCACCCGCTGGTGCGACAGCCCAAGCAGCTCGCCGGCGTCCCGGAGACTCACTCCCTCGTCCACCAGCGCTTCGGCAGCCGCACGAGTTTGCTCCTGGGCATTCTCGTGCTCCCTCTCTGCACGCTCACGGGTACGACGACTTCGCTGAATGGCGGTCCTGAGATCGGCTGGGAGGCGGATCGCCTCCTCGATCACGGCCTGCTCAGGGCGAGCGATCCAGAGCCCGAGTGCCTCGCGAAGTCGGGTCCGCGCCTGTTCCAGCGTTCTCCCATACGTATGACACCCGCGGATCGACGGGATACGCGCGAGCCAAGACCCGCTTTCGTCACGCTCGAAGATCGCGGTGTAGCTCTTCACCGCAGCCATTTCCTTCCGAGGCAAGGTTCGAGATCGCGCTCGATCGCCCGAAGCGTCCCGGGCGGGAGATCCTCGCCGGCGTGAACCGGGACCGTCGTCTCGCATCTACCGCACCGCACCCGCACGTGTGAGCCCCGCTGTCGGACGACCTCGCAGCCGAAAGCGCGAAGCTGCCGCAGGAGCTTTTTGCCTGTCATTTCTGTCTATCATGCTAGACAGTTTAGCCGAAGGCGGCTAATGATGGAAGGGGACAGGGCTGCTCGAGCCACCGCGGGCCGCGACACGCGTCCCCAGCACCGGTGGTGCTAGCGCGGCGGAATGTTCTGGTCGATCCGGAAGAAGTTGGCCGGAGCGCCTCGCCTGCCTTGCGTCAGCGCCAGCGTGACGGCCCAGCCGAGCGCAGCGATCGCCCACCCACGACCTTCGCTGCCGTCTGCGTTCGGATGAAACAGACTGGCCACCGCCCAGAGCGCCGCCGCCGCCGAGGCGCTCAGCGCGAGTAGCCTCGGGCCGAGCGCGAGCAACACGACAGCGATCGCGAGCACGGCGAGCGCCGTCCAGTGGTGGAACCCGTTCGAGACCGCGTCGCTCGGCGACGCGTGCCGACGTTGCGCCGACGCCGCTCGCTCGGCATAGAGGGCGCAGGGGACGAGAGCGATCGCAGCCAGCGGCCAGCTCGGACGGAACCGAACGGCAGCACGCCGCTGCGGGCTCAGCGCGACGATCGTCGCGAGGATCGCGACGAAGATGAACCAGCGCCAGGCCTCGCCCGCGACCGCGGCGACTGCGATCGCAACGGTGATGAGAGCGATCTGCTGCACGCCGGCCCCTGTCCTCAGCGAAGCGAGCAGGCCAACGGGAATCAGCACACCGAAGAGCGCCCCCCACCCCGTATCGAGCACCCAGGTTGTGTCGTCGGTGAAGACGCCGGTCAGCCCGTCGATCAGGTCGACGATCCCGAAGTTAAGCAGCAACGATGCAATGGCAGCGAGAATTACGACAACTCGATAGACGCGAGACACGGCACCATTCTGCCGAGCGCGACGCGGGTGTGGTGCCGAACGAGTCTCGATCAGACTGGCGGCAGTGCCTGACAACGCGTCTGCATAATCGTCAGGACGACGAGCGTGAGGATCAGGACCGGCATCACGATCGTCCAAGCGGTCGCGACGAGTCCGAGAAACGCGCCGACGATCACGAGCACGTCAGAGAGCCACGGACGCAGGGTCGCTCGAAACACTCCGACGAGGACCAGTGCACCGCCGCCCCACAGCGTGGTAAGCCAGAAGAAGAGGGGCACTGGCTCGTCGAGACGC
>JALYST010000265.1 GCA_030854665.1 Actinomycetota bacterium | reverse complement strand
CCGAAGGGGATCGACCAGCGCAGCGCCTGCCGCCATCCGGACTGGACGGGACCGGACGACCTCGAGATCAAGATTCACGAGCTGCGCGAGATCACCGACTGGGAGAAGCCGATCTTCGTCAAGGTCGGCGCGACGCGTACTCACTACGACGTGCAGCTAGCGGTCAAGGCGGGGGCCGACGTCATCGTCGTCGACGGCATGCAAGGCGGAACCGCAGCGACCCAGGACGTCTTCATCGAGCACGTCGGCATACCCACGCTCCCGGCGACGCGCCTCGCCGTGAACGCCCTGCAGGAGCTCGACATGCACCGGAAGGTGCAGCTGATCATCTCAGGCGGCATCCGCACCGGCGCCGACGTCGCGAAGGCGCTCGCGCTCGGTGCCGACGCGGTCTCGATCGGGACCGCCGCGTTGATCTCTCTGGGCGACAACAGCCCCGAGTACGAGGAGGAGTACCGGAAGCTCGGCAGCGCATCGGGCTTCTACGATGACTGGCAGGCGGGCCGCGACCCGGCAGGGATCTCGACGCAGGACGACAAGCTCTCGGCCCGTCTCGACCCTGTGCTCGGCGGGCGCCGGATCGCGAACTACCTGCGCGTCCTCACGCTCGAGGCGCAGACGCTCGCCCGCGCGTGCGGCAAGTCGCATGTTCACAACCTCGAGCCAGAGGATCTCGTCGCGCTGACGGTCGAAGCTGCAGCGATGGCGCGCGTGCCGCTCGCCGGCACCGACTGGATTCCTGGACGCCACTCGGTGTAGCGCGAGATGTCGTTCCTGCTCCCCTGCCCCAACTGCGGCCCGCGCGACGTGAACGAGTTCGCCTATGCGGGCGAAGTGACGCAGCGGCCGCGCGCGGCGCCCTCGCAGCAGGAGCTGTCGGCGTATGTCTACTTCCGCCGCAACGTCGCCGGGGTCCAGCGCGAATGGTGGTACCACCGCTTCGGCTGCGAGCTCTGGTTCCTCGCCGATCGCGACACGCGTACGAACGAGGTGCTGCGCACGGAATTACCGCAGCCCTCGGCCGAGACGCCGGCCGCGCTGTGAGGCTTCCGGAACAGCCGAACGAGCGGATCGACCGCACGCGACCCGTCCGGTTCTACTTTGGGGGCCGCTCAGTGCAGGGGTTCGAGGGCGACACGATCGGCTCCGCACTATTCGCGTCGGGGCGGCGCGTGTTCTCCCGCAGCTTCAAGTACCACCGCCGCCGCGGGCTGCTCTGCGGTTCCGGTGGATGCGCGAACTGCATGATGCGGGTCGACGGCGTGCCCAACGTGCGCGTGTGTGTCGAGCCGGTGCGCGAGGGCGCCCAAGTGCATGGGCAGAACGTGCTGGGTTCCCTCGAGCTCGATCTGCTCGCCGCCGTCGACCACTTCGGCGGCCCGTTCACTCCGGTCGGCTTCTACTACCGCACCATGATCCGCCCGCGAAGCCTCTGGCCGCTGTACGAGAAGGTCCTTCGGAATATCGCCGGCCTGGGGCGGCTGGACAAGCACGTGGGCCGCTCGCGCCGGTTCGACACCGAACATCGCCGAGCGGAGGTGCTCGTGATCGGCGGCGGCCGCTCAGGGCGTGAGGCCGCCCGGTCCGCCGCGGCCGCGGGCCGGCAAGTGGTGCTCGTCGACGAGCGCGGCTCCGCTGGTGAGAACGACGACTTCGAGGTGCTCGCCCCGGCGCGCGCGATCGGAATCTACGAAGGCGGTCTCGTCCCAGTCGACGCCGGCAGCGTCCTCTACCGCTTCCGCGCAGAGCGGATCGTCGTAGCAACCGGAGCGCTCGAGCAGCCCCTGTTGTTCCCCGGCAACGATCTCGTCGGCGTCTACCTGCCGGAGGCCGTGCGCAGACTCGTTGACGAGTGGTCGCTGAAGCCGGGCGACCGGGCGGTGATCGTGTCGGCCGACGAGCGCGGGCTTGCGGTCGCGGACCAGCTGCACCGGGCCGGCACGAGCGTCGTCGAGTCCATCGACCTACGGTCGACTCCGCCGCGCCAACTCGCTGCGCGCGGGCACCGCGGTCGGCTGAGCAGCGTCGTCGTGGACGGTCGTGAGTTCGAGTGCGACCTGCTGGTGATGTCGGGCGGGCGCCAGCCGGCGTACTCGCTCCTTGCTCAGGCTGGAGCGCGAATCGAGTACGACGCGGACCGCGGGATCTTCGTGCCCTCCGACCTGCCGCCGAACGTGGACGCGGTTGGGTCCGTCGCCGGGGAAATGGAGCCCGCGGCGGTGCCCGCGGCAACCTTCAACGGCGCCGACGAAGTGGGCCGCTGCTTTGTCTGTGTCTGCGAGGACGTCACCGAGAAGGACATGAAGCGCGCGATCGCCGAAGGCTTCGACTCGATCGAGCTCGCCAAGCGCTACACGACCGTGACGATGGGGCCGTGCCAGGGCCGCCTTTGCCAGGTGCCGTCGATCCGGTTGTTCGCCCGCGAGCACGAGACGGATGAGGCCACGATCGGCACGACGACGGCGCGCCCACCCTGGGCGCCGGTCTCTCTGGGCCTGCTCGCGGGCCGCGGTCACGAGCCCACCAAGCGGACGTCGATCCACCACCGGCACGAGGAAGCCGGCGCGACGATGATGTGGACCGGCTTCTGGCGCCGTGCGCATTCCTACGAACACGCCGGGAACGAGGCGCTGCACGTCCACCGCGCGGTCGGCGTCATCGATGTGTCAACCCTCGGCAAGCTCCTCGTGCAAGGCCCGGACGCCGCACGGTTCCTCGAACTGCTCTATCCCAACCGCTTCGGCGACATGAAGGTCGGACGGATCCGCTACGGCGTGCTTGGGACAGACGCGGGCCGCATCATGGACGACGGCACGATCGCGCGTCTCGGCGAGGAGCAGTACTACGTCACGACTACTTCCACCGGCGCAGACACTGTGGTCGAGTGGTTCGAGTGGTGGAACGCCGTCTGGGGACTGGACGTCGAGATTGTCAACCTCACCGGCTCCCTCGCCGCCGTGAACGTGGCAGGGCCGCGTTCCAGGGAGCTGCTCGGCAGGCTCGCGGACGTGGACACATCCAACGAGGGCATCTCGTACCTCGACGCGAAGGAAGTACTTGTCGCAGGTGTCCCGTGCCTGATCCTGCGCATCGGGTTCGTCGGGGAGCTCGGCTACGAGCTGCACTTCACGAGCCCGTACGGGGAATACATGTGGGACACCCTGCTCGAATACGGCGCCGACCTCGGGATCCGCCCCTTCGGGCTCGAGCCCCAGCGGATCCTGCGGCTCGAGAAGATGCACATCCTCGTCGGCCAAGACACGGATTCCGAGTCGAACGTGCTCGAGGCCGGCATGCCCTGGATCGCGAAGCTCGACAAGGACGACTTCGTCGGCAAGTGGGCGCTCGAGCACGTGCAGGAGCGCGGCTTCCGCGAGCAGCTGGTCGGCTTCGAGATGACGGACGGTGTCGTGCCGGCCGAGGGTGGGCAGATCGTGCTCGGCGGCCGTTCCGCAGGGCGCGTCACCAGCGCCCGCTTGAGCCCGCACCTGGGACGCGCAATCGGGATGGCCTGGGTGCGCCCAGAATTGGCGCGTGAAGACACCGAGATCGAGATCAGGGTCAACGGCGGGGTCGCGAGCGCGCGTGTGCGGCTCAAGCCGTTCTTCGATCCTGAAGGGGAGCGGCTCCGGTCGTGACCGAGCTCGCCTTCCTTTCCCCCGACCGGGCGCGGAGCGCTGACCTCTTCGACCCCCGTTTCGCCTCGCCGCTGGCGCGCGTGCTGGGCGGGACGTCGGCAATCCGTGACCTATCGCGGCTCGGAAAGATCGAGGTTCGCGCCGACGTCGATGCGATCGATGTCGACGCGGAGGTCGTTCGAATCACGCCGCGACGCGCGCTCGTGCTCTGTCCGTTCGAGCAGTGCGCGGAGGTGCGGGCGCGGCTTCCGGGCACGGTGATCGACATGACCGGCGCTCTCGCCGGTCTCGAGTTCGAAGGCGAGCGCGCGATGCGGCGCCTCACCGATCTCGATCTCGAGGCCCTGCCGGCAGCCGGAAAGGTCGCAGAGGTCCCGGCGCTCGTGCTTCGAGACGGTTCGCGCTTCCGGATCTTCTTCCCACAAGAGTTCGCGCACTACGTTGGCGAGGTCGTCCTCGACGTTCTGGAGGGCATCGAATGAGAGACGTCTTCCGCGTGCAGCGCATGTGGCGTCCCCGCAGAGAGCTGAAGGAGAGCTACGACGTCGTGATCGTGGGCGCGGGCTCGCACGGGCTCGCGACCGCTTACTACCTCGCGAAGAACCACGGCATCACCGACGTCGCTGTTCTCGAGCAGAGCTACATCGGCTCCGGCGCCGCCGGGCGCAACACGACGATCATCCGCGCGAACTACCGCACCCCCGAGGGTGCCGCGTTCTACCGCCGCAGCGTCGAGCTCTACGAAGGGCTCGGCGCAGAGCTGGACTTCAATCTCCTGTTCTCGCAGCAGGGGCACTTGACTCTCGCGCACTCCGACCGCGCCATGATCACGATGGCGGAGCGGGCGGAGGTGAACCAGATGCTCGGCATCGACAGCCTGCTCGTCGACGCGGAGGAGGTCGGGCGCCTCTGTCCGGAGCTCAATCTCTCGAGCGACGTGACTTGGCCGATCATGGGCGCGCTCTATCACGCGCCCGGCGGGATCATCCGCCACGACGCCGTCGTTTGGGGGCTCGCTCGTGGGGCTGACCGCCGGGGTGTCGAGATCCACCCTTACACCAAGGTGACCGGCATCGAGCGGTCGAACGGCCGCGTCACCGGCGTGCGGACGAACCGCGGCGACATCAATGCCGGGACGGTGATCAATGCCACCGCGGGCTGGTCGACGCTGGTCGCCGATCTCGCCGGAGTCCCGCTGCCGATCACGACGCACATCCTGCAGGCATTCGTGACCGAGCCGCTGAAGCCGTTCCTCGACGTGATCATCGTTTCGTCGCAGATGCACGTGTACATCTCGCAGACCGACCGGGGCGAGTTCCTGATCGGCGCGGAGATCGAGCCGTACACGACGTACCTCGGCACGAGCACGTTCCCGTTCCTGGAGTACTCGTCGCGGCACACGCTCGAGCTGTTCCCGCAGCTCGAGAGCGCGAAGATCCTGCGCCAGTGGACGGGCCTGTGCGACCTCAGTCCCGACTACAGCCCGATCCTCGGCGTGACCGAAGTGGATGGGTTCCTGATCTCGTGCGGCTGGGGGACGTACGGGTTCAAGGCGGCGCCGATCGTCGGAACCACGCTCGCGGAGCTCGTCGCGACGGGCCGCACGCCACAGCTCATCGCCCCGTTCGCACTCGAGCGCTTCCGCACCGACACCCTTGTCTCCGAGCTTGCCGCCGCGGCGGTCTCCCACTGATGCTCTCCAGCCTCGAGATCGCGCAGCAGGCCACGCTACGGCCGATCGCCGAGATCGCCGCGAACGCGGGTCTCGAGCCGGACGAGATCGAGTTCTACGGGCCCTACAAGGCGAAGGTCAACCTGTCCGCCCTCGACAAGCGCGCCTCAATCGCGGACGGCAAGCTCGTCTGCGTCGCGGCGATCACGCCGACGAGAGCGGGCGAGGGAAAGACCACGACCTCCGTCTCGCTCACGCAGGCGCTCGGCGCAGTCGGCGCGAAGCCGGTTCTCTGCCTGCGCGAACCGTCGCTCGGACCGGTCTTCGGGATCAAGGGCGGCGCGGCCGGCGGCGGCCACACGCAGGTCGTCCCCATGGAGGACCTCAATCTCCACTTCACGGGCGACATGCATGCGATCGGCGTGGCGAACAACTTGCTGGCGACGATCCTCGAGGCGCACGTCCTGCACGGGAACCGGGCCGGCATCGACCCGCTGAGCGTTACCTGGCGGCGCTGCATGGACATGAACGACAGGGCCCTTCGTGACATCGTCGTCGGGCTCGGGGGCAAGGGCAACGGCTACGTCCGCCAGACCGGGTTCGACATCACCGCAGCCTCAGAGGTGATGGGAATCGTCGCAGTCTCGCGCGACCTGGCAGATCTGCGCTCGCGGCTGGGCGCGATCACGGTCGGCCAAAGCTACGAGGGTGAGCCCGTGACGGCGGACCAGCTGCGGGCCGCGGGCGCGATGACCGTACTGCTCAAGGACGCCCTCAAGCCGAATCTCGTCCAGACGCTCGAAGGGCAGCCGGCGCTCATCCATTGCGGTCCGTTCGCGAACATCGCCCACGGCAACAACTCGCTCGTTGCGGACCGCGTCGCGCTCAAGCTCGGCGACTACGTCGTCACGGAGAGCGGCTTCGGCTCGGATATGGGCATGGAGAAGTTCCTCAACATCGTCTGCAGGGCGGGCGCGCTCAGTCCGAGCGCGATCGTGCTCGTAGCGACTGCCCGCGCGCTCAAACACCACGGCGGCGACCCGGACGGCGGGCTGGACGCGATCGAGCGCGGGGCCGCGAACCTCGCGCGGCACCTCGGCATCATCTCCGGCTTCGGGCTGAAGGCGGTCGTCGCCGTGAACCGCTTCCCGGGCGACACCGACGATGAGGTCGAGCTCGTGCGCCGCCTCGCGGTCGAGCACGGCGCCCACGCCGCCGAGGCGAACGAGGGCTTCGAGCGTGGCGGCGCAGGCGCGACGGCTCTCGCCGAAGCGGTGATCGACGCGGCTGCGCAGCCGAACTCTTTTGAGCACACGTACCCGCTCGACGCGCCTATTCGGGCCAAGGTCGAGGCGGTCGCCAAGCGGGTCTACGGTGCCGACGAGGTCCACTTTCTCCCGCTCGCCGAAGAAAAGATTGCGCGATTCGCGGAGCAAGGGCTCGGCGAGGTGCCGATCTGCATGGCGAAGACACATCTCTCGCTCTCGGACGATCCGACACTCCTGAACGCGCCCACCGGATTCACGGTGCACGTTCGCGACGTGCGTGCCTACACGGGCGCCGGCTGGCTCGTGCCGCTCTGCGGCGAGATCATGACGATGCCGGGACTCGGGAGAAAGGCCGCCGCCTTCGACGTCGATATCGACGAGCACGGGCGCACGGTCGGCCTCTTCTAGTTAGTCGCCGTATGCGACCAGTCCGGCGGTGCCAAGCACTGTCCTGCGCGGCACCTTATTGCGTATGCGCATGGCTCGGGCCGTGCGCCATCGGCTTGTTCATCATCTTCAGCATTCTCACGCCGCCACCGTGGCGGAAATAGCGCCAGACGAGGAGGGCCGCGAGGGCAAGGAACACGATGTTGAGGATGGTCGTGTAGTTGAAAGTCACCGACGCCTCGACCACCTTGGCATTGCGCTCCTGCGGGATAAGTCCGAGGCCGTCGAAAACGAACTCGACAATTAGCCCCGCGGCAACCATCGTTGCGTAAAAGCTGACGAGTAGGAATGCCGCCATCCTCATGCCGTAGTACTTGCGGTAGATGTCAAGGATCGGCAGCACGATCAGGTCGGCGAAGATGAAGGCGAGAACGCCACCGAAGCTGATGCCGCCGTTCCAAAGCACCGCAGCGAGCGGGACATTCCCGATCGAGCAGACGAAGCTCAGGATCGCGACGAACGGACCGATCATCGGACCCCAGAACTTGGCGAAGGTCGGGTGCGACTCGAAGAAGATCGTCTGCCACCACGACTCCGGCACCCACGCGGCTAGGGCGCCCGCGATCAGCAAGCCGCCGAAGATGTCGATCCAGATCGCGGCCCAGTCCATCACGAAATAGTTGGCAGTCGCGGTGAGCCCTTTCGGTGTTTTCAGGCGCTGCCACCAGGACCCCTCCCCACGAACCGACATGTCCATCTCGGCGTGGCCCTCCATCCTGCCGAGGACGCCGCGCTCGGCGTGCTCGCGGGCCTCCTCAACGAGCCTACGCCGAAGAAAGAGGCGAAAGACAATTGCTACCAAGACGATCATCAGCGGTCCGCCGACGAACTCGCCCAACGTGAACCGCCATCCCAGAATCAGGGCCATGATGATCCCGAGTTCGATGACAAGGTTGGTCGAGGCGAACTCGAACGCGATCGACGCTGTGAAGTTCGCGCCCTTGCGAAACAGCGAACGCGCCAGGGCGACCGCCGCGTAGGAGCACGACGAGGACGCGGCGCCCAGGCCAGAGGCCAACGACAGAGATCGTGGTGAGTCGTCCGGTAGGAGCCGCCGCATCTCTCCTTTCGAGACCACCGCCTGGACGACGCCCGACAGCGCAAAGCCGAGGATGAGCGCCCAGAGAATCTCCCAGAACATCCCGAACGCGAAGCTCAGCGCGTCGGCCAGCTCACTCACTGGGTCGTGCCTATCTGGCAAGTACGCCGGCGCAGAGGACCGGTTGCGGGGCGTCGAGTCATGCCCCTCCCAACCCGTGATTCACGCCCAAGGCGACGCGGAGGTCGTGGGCAAGGTTGCTTGGTGTGAGATCGACACCAGCGTGCTGGGTCGAAACCCAAATGCCTCGGCGATCGAAGACGCGTACATCGGCTGAGTGAATGTCTGCGTTCCCCGTCTCCGCAGCCGCCACGATGTGGAACGACCTCCAAACGGGACGCAACCTCTCGACCGTTCCGAGCAGGAAGTCAAGCCCTTCCGCTTGCCGGCGATGCAGAAAGGCGCGAACCCCGCGCGGCGTATCGCGGGCCGGGTTGACACTGAAGGCGAGCGGCACAACGTCCCGCCGCTCCTCTTGCGTGAGCAGCCGAAGGCCATCGCCAATCTGAGCAGCGATGATCGGGCACTTCGTCGTACAGTCGGTGTCGAGGAAGGTTACGAGCGTGACCTTGCCCAGCAGCTCGCGCGACCTGATGAAACGACCCTTGTAATTCCGGAGCGCGAACTGCGGCATCTGAATCTGCGCGGGAGGCTCGCTGCCTTTGTACCGGCCGGGCGGAGGCCCACTCGCGAGAGTCGGCGAAGCTCGCCCGCCGTTCAGGAGTGAGTACACGGTCACGGTGGCGAGCACTGGCAACAGCACCACCGTTGCCAACATTGCGATGAGGACGCGACGTTTCATGTTCCCGACTCCAACGCTTGATTGATCCCTGACTCAAGCTCGTCAGGGCGTATCTCGCCGAGTTTGTGAGCGACGATCCGTCCCCGGCGATCGAGGAAGTACGTCTCGGGCAGGCCTGTTAGTCCGTACTCGTTGTACGAGCGGCTTCCGCCGTCTCGGACAGACACGTAGTTGGCCTTGTACTTGCGGAGGAACTTGCGCGCGTCGTCGCTGAAGTCCTTGACATCGAGACCGAGGAACACGACTTCGCCGCGGTGTGCCTTTGCTGACGCGGCGAGCCTGGGCGCCTCGCGCCCGCACGGGACGCACCAGGAGGCCCAGAAGTTCAGAACGACCGGTTTTCCTCGCAACTCCAATAGCGACACTTGGTCATCAGCGAGTGCCTGACGAGCATGAGCGTCCCACGTCTCGGTGTGCCCCCAGAGCACGTTGAGACGGAACTCGGGTGCCATCGGCTTCTTGCCGTCGTGGATGGATGCCACAAGTCCCTTTCCGGGATTGCCCTGTGCGACTCGATAGACGAGCAGGCTCAACAGCCCGGCAACAAGAGCGAGCGAGGCGATCATCAACGTCCAGCTAAGCGGCGACCGCTGATGCGGCGGGGGTTGTGGGTCAGTCGGCTCGTTCATCTCGTCCCTCGGCAAGTCGATCTTCCCGCTCGTTCCGCGACTCGCCGTGACCCTTTCGCATGAACAACATCATCAGCCCCATTCCTACGGGACACGCAAGCGCGCAGAGGAGGAGAGCTATGGCGGCGGCGCTCACCCGACTGCGCTCCACGTCTGCCCGCTGTCAGTACTGCGATACAGCGTTCGGTCGAAGCCGACCACATACGCGACCTTTGGGTTGCTCTGCGACCACGCCACAGGCCCGCCCCCGTCAGGAATGTTCAGAACGCGCTTCCAGTTGCCGCCGCCGTTTGTCGAGAGCGATACGCCCGGCCCGGAGGCGAGGATTCGTTTCGAATCAGTCGGATTCAGAGCGAGGCCCATCAGCTGAGCACGAAGATTCCGCGCCCAGGTCTTTCCGCCGTCGCGACTAATCATCAAGCCCTGCTGCATGTCTCCGGCGAGGATGCGTCCATCGCGCATGACTCCGAGCGCCATGACGGCCGGACCGACATCGGTCGAAACGACACTGAACGAGTTGCCGCCGTCCGTCGAGCGGTAGAGGCCCGTCCCAGCAATGGCCGCGTAGAGCGTTCGCGAGTTACGCGGGTCGGATGCGAACCCGTGCACATCGAACCCAGGGAGCCCAGCGGGGCGAACGTCACTCCAGGTCTTGCCACCATCAACGCTCTTCGCAAGCACCATGTGCCCAGCTACCCAGAGCGTCTCCCCGCCGGGCCTGACGAGGTTCATCGCGTCCTGTCCGCCGAGGGCGTCCGACGCCCATGTGCGTCCGCCGTCCGTCGAGCGAAAGAGGCCGTCGTGCGTACCGAGCAGCAGTCCCTTCGGGTTGGTCGGCGAGACCATCAGCGAGTGATAGTCCGGCGTGTCCGGGAGTCCCGCTGCGGGCTGTGCCGCGTTGGGCGGGTTCGATCTAGTCACCGCGATACCGACGACCAATGCTACGGCGGCGACCGCTCCCGCCCCGGCGAGTGCCCAGAGCCACGGTCGCGACGATGCCGGCTCTCGCCGCGTCGGCGCTTGTACTGCACGCCCCCTCTTCGCTGGGCGGGCTTTCTTCGTTCGTGAAGCCACTTCGTCTCCTTCGAATCGCAGGTTACGCCGCCGTGCGCGGCGCCAACGCCTAGACGCGACTCAGAAGAGAAAGCACTGCAAAGCCGCCGGCGAAGTGTCCTTTTCCTCGCGTCGCTTTCGCAGGCCGAGCGAGGCAAAGATGACGAGCGTCGCGAATGAGAATGTCCAGACCTCGACGAGCGGCGTAGCTGCCGGAATCGCGCTCAACGCTCGATCTATGTTCTGCATCGGGTGATCGGAGGCGCACGCGCACGCGATCCCAAGCGCGACCAGGCAGAAGATCGCCAGGAGAATGAAGACCAGGAGCGGCATCCGCTTCCGCATGCCCTGAAGCGTGATCACGCGGGAAGGGTAGCGGCCCTCTGCCGGGGGCGCACGCGTCTGGGCCGCGTACGATGCGGGCATGGCCGAATACCTCCACACCATGCTGCGTATCACCGATCCGGAGAAGAGCCGTGCGTTCTACGAGGCGCTGGGCTTCACCTTCAGCCGCGACATGGACATCGTCCGCGACGGGCAACTCGAGGCGACCAACTACTTCTTCTCGATGGGCGACCACGAGAACGTTCTAGAGCTCACGTACAACCACGATGGGCGTACGTACGAGATGGGCGAGGCGTACGGCCACATTGCGATCGCCGTGGATAATCTCGATAGCACGCTCGCTCGGCTGAAGGAGCAAGGCATCAAGCCGGAGCGGGAGCCGTACCAGGTCCGCGAAGGCGGATCGTGGCTGACGTTCGTGAGGGATCCCGACGGCTACCGCATCGAGCTGATCGACCGCAGCGAGAAGTAGCCGCTCGCTCGGGACCAGCCGGAGCACCGCAGAACTCTAGGTGAGTTCGTCAACGGCGGCGACCCGTGCAAGCAGCGCCTGCATCCCGAGCTCCGACGCCGTCTGGCGACACAGACGGAGAAGCTCGAGCGCGCGCGTGTGATCTTCCGGTCTCGCGCGTTTCGAGAGCATTCGACCATATTCGTACTGGGTCAGCGCCTCCCAGGGCCGTGCGCCGATCCTGGCATTCGATTCGACCGCGTACTCGAAATGCTGCTGGGCCTCATCGGGCCGCCCCAGCATTCCCGCGAGAATGCCGAGGCTGTGCGAGATCGAGCCGTTGCATGCGTCCGGTGCGCTGACGGCGTTTCGTTCGCGGAAGGGCAATAGGAGTTCGTACAGGGTCGCTGCAGGCTGGACCTCCTCGAGGAAGGCCGCGACGCCGGCGAGGAGCGTCATTCCGTACAGCCACTCGTCGTTTCGGGGCAGGGCGCTGAAACGCTCCGCCGCCAGGGTCTCGAACTCGGCGCGAGCCTCGTCTTTCCGACCGAGCCACGCATACAGGTCGGCGAGCACACAGCGTAGGACGACGTACGTCGGAAACTCCTGGACCGCGCGCCGGATCCCCTCCTCTAGCTCGCCGAGTCGTCCCTGCGCCCTGCGCACGACGTAGAGCTGAACGTGCCGATAGATGACGGCCATCTCTCGCTCGGCCTTCTCGCCGTAGCGGAACGCCTCGTCCGCCAACCGTTCCGCTTCCTGAAACCTCCCCTCGAGCGCTGCCAGTGTGGAGCGGCAGGTGGCGACGTAGGAGAGCTGTGTTGGCTGGCGGAGCT
>JALYST010000263.1 GCA_030854665.1 Actinomycetota bacterium | reverse complement strand
AGCTTGTCGTAGCCGGCAGTCGTCACGTACAGATCGGTGTAGCCGTCCCTGTTGAAATCTGCTGCCACGCACCCCTCTCCACGGACAGCGAGGTCGGCTCTCGAGCGGTGGCTCACATTGGTGAAGTGGCCCCTCTTGTTGCGGAAGAGCGCGCTCCGAGGCAGGCCGCCGTGCTTGCGCCAGCGATCGACGTCGGCTTGCGAATACGAGTTCACGACGAAGAGGTCGACCCAGCCGTCGTTGTTGTAGTCGACAGCACACAGCCCGCCTCCGGTCATCGCCGCCGGGTCGGGCGAGACACCGAAGCGAAACGCACCTTGACGCAGGTCGAGCCCGACCCGACCGGCGACGTTCGTCAGGTGCATCCCCTCGAAGCCCGAGCTCGAGGCGTCACTCGCGACATTCGCCCCCGAGGGGACTGTGAGAGCCAAAGCGGCGAGGCCCCAAAAAACCACCAGGATCAGGACTCGCCGTGCGAGGCGGGCGACGTGGACGCGCATGCAGTTGAACTACAGCACGTTCGCCTACCCGCCGCGAGTCGGGCTCGTAGAATCGCCGCGTGAAGCTCGAGGACGCACAGGCGATCGTGACTTTCGTGGTTCGGGAGGCGTCCAGCCCGGTCTCGGTCTTCGTCGCGGATACCCACGGCGAGCTCGTCGCGGCCGCGACGATGGACGGCGCGGCACCGGACACGCGCCTGAACGCTCAGCGGAAGGCGTACACCGCCGCGCGGAGCGACGCGCGCTCGACGAGAGAGTTGGCGGAGAAGGTGCGCGAGGACGCTGTCGAGCGCGAGAGCTTCGACCCGTTCTTCACGTTATTCCTCGGCGGGCTCGCCGCGTTCGAGGGCGAGAGACGGGTGGGCGCCGTCGGCGTGAGCGGCCTGCCGGGCGAGGTCGACGAAGCGCTCGCGCGGCAGGCACTCGAGGCCGCAGGCCTTTCCTTCTGATCCGCCAGTCGCCGTTTCGTCACAGAACGTTTACGACAGCGCAATGGCTCCGGTCCGTACGATGAATGTTCATCGTTGGCAACAGAGAGGGAGCCCCATGTCAGGGCGAGATTGGGAAGCAGATCAGCAGCACATGCTGCTCGTGGTGGAGTCCGCGCAGCGGGCCGGCTATTCGGAGAGCGAGATCGGTGAGATCGTGGAGGATGCGATCGAGGCAGACGCCGAGCTCGAACGCGCGGCGTAGTCCCTGGCCGGCGCGCTGACCTCATAGCCCTGGTAGCGCACACCTCGGCTGGGTCAGGGTTCGGGAATGTCCCCTGGATGGTGGCGGGCCTCTCGCCGCCTCGTGGCCGTAGGTCGGGTGAGGGGGTGGGTGGTCAGAGTCGTATGGCGCGAGACGAAACGACCTGCCGACCGCGAGCGCTTCAGCGATCTGTTGCGCAGTCGTTGATCCGCCCGTGTACCTGGTGCGCGACCGTCCGTCCGGCCTCGCGGAATGCTTCCGGATCGTGTTCTCCGACGACCACGAGCATCGGCACGCGAAGTCCGCCCAGCCGCTCCGATGCAGGCTCGGGCCGCCGCGGTACGGCGCCGTCCGGTGCTCCGCGCGCGTCGGGGGTGACCCGCCACAGCTCGCGCATCCGCTCGTCCGCGCCGAGCGGTGCCCAGACCGCGAAGTCGATCTCCATCGCGGCGTCGAGATCAGCGCGCTCGATCGCGGCCTCGTAGTCCGCGCCCTGCTCGTCGGTGTACGGGTCAACGGATCCCAGCCTGAACTGGTCGTTTCCACTCGTAGACAGACTACGAAAAACGACTGTGTCCCCATCACGGTGGCGGTGGACGCTATTGATCGACGGCACCGGCGACGACGCTGCATACGCCGATGGGTGCTCTTCCTCACTGTTGGCGACCTAAGGCCCAGGCGTGGCGCCAGCGCTCAACCCTTCAAGCTCGGATCTCATGATCTGAGAGCGGGGCGGTGACGACAAGAAGTCGTACGAGTGAGGAGACAAGGGTGATCTGCGCCAGTGCGCGGGAATGTCCCTTGACGGTGGAGCGCGGCTAGACGCCTTACTCCGCCGGCAGCGCGTGCTTCGGATCGACGACGCCGCTGTTGAGATCGGCGCCACCGAAGCGCATCAGGCGTACGGACACCGCGACGAGCCAGGAGACGTAGATGGCGAGATAGATCCGCTCGGAAGTTCCCTGGTTCTGCTCGCCGAGCACGATCACGAGCACGAAGGCCACGGCGGCCGCTATTGCCCATACGAGCGTCGACACCGCGATCTCACCTGACGCAGGCATTCCCGGGCGACGCTTCCATCCAGGGAGGCACAACGTGGGGTGACGGTTGTTCGGTGTGGTGGCGCGTGAGATAATCGCCGCCGGTGGGCACATCGGCGCCCCGAACGACTTAGGAGGGTCGGATGGAACGGGTCGAACGGTTCGCTCCCTTGACTGGCGTCGTCGCCGTCGTCCTCTGGGTGGTCGGCATCGTGGTGATGGATAGCGACCTGCCCGCCGACACGGCAACGGGTACCGAGATCGCCGCGTGGTTTGACCAGAAGTCGGGGACCATTCTGCTCGCGATGACATTCTTCGGCGTCGGATCGGCGGCGTTCGTGTGGTTCCTCGGAACGGTCGCAGCTCGGCTACGGTCGGCTAACGGGGACGCGCGGCTGCCCGGAATCATGTTCGTCGCGGGCACGGCGACCATCGTGCTGGTCACGATGGGGCCCGGAAGCTACACGGCCGGCGCGCTCGGCTCGGAGAACCTCAAGCGCGCACTCGAGCCGGGTGCTGCGGAAGCGCTCTTCGTGCTCGGCCAGGGCTTCTTCGTCGCCGGCGAACTCATCGCCGTCGCTTACATGGGAGCGGCCGGGCTCGCGATCCTGCGCAGCAGGCTCCTCCCGCCGTGGTTTGGCTGGGTGAGCATCGCTCTCGCCGCCATCCTCGTCGTCAACCCGATCGGCTGGGCGGCCCTCTACCTCGGCGTACCGCTGTGGACGCTCGTCGCCGGCGTCTGGCTCTACGTCCGTGGCCCGGCCGAGGCGCCCGAACACGCGATGAGCCTGGCGTAGCGACCCGCGCAAGGCGATGGAACGCGAGGTTCGTCTGGGCCAGTGATGCGGCATGCACCCTGGGCCGTGCCGTTCACGATTCCGCGTAGTCCTCTGACGGACGGGCGGTGACGAAATTGTCCTGGACGGGACGCCGACCGAACAGGAACGCGTTGCCGTTTTCGGCGCGCGATTCAGGCCAGGTTGTCAAGGCCCTCGGGAGCAGAACGACCGGTGATCTGCTCGTAGAAGCCGGCGCCCTCGGCGACCGCCCACGTCACGGCGCGAACTTGTCCAGTCAGGGCCTGGGGTAAACGCTGTCGTTCTCTCTTGGGGTAAACGACATACCCCAACACCCACAAGGCAAGTGCCCGTACGGGCATCCCCATTTCGCAGAAGCCTCCTAGCACGGCCACCACGGCCCAGTCCGTCGCAGCCACTGTCCTTGGGTCTGACCCAAAGACAGTGGCCGAATTGATCATCTGTGGAGAAGCGGGTCGGCGCGGAGTTAGTGCCGTAAGGCGGGCGACTTTCAACCAACCTCGCCTCGTGCGGCCGGGGTTTCCTACCTCCTACTAGTCCGAGAGAACGAGCGTCCCCTTGCCACCGCGATGTTCGAAGGCCTCCTGGAAGTGGTCGAGGGGGACGCGGAGCGTGACGAATTGCTCCAGCGCTTCCGGCCACCGCTCGCGCGCTCGGTCGAGATCGTCGACTGCGGCCAGCCAGTCCTGGCGGTGCGCGTTGACGCTTCCAAAGAGAACGCGGTTCTCGAGGATCGTGTCCACCCCTAGCACCGGGCCGTCGAGCTCGACGGTCTGTTGCCGCGGATCGATTCCGAGTAGGCACGCGACTCCGCTCCGGCGGAGCAGGCCCAGCGTCTGGGCCATCAACTGTGCGTTGCCGGCCGCTTCGACCACGAGGTCGAACTTCCCGAGCTCCGACAGCTCGTTGTCGTGCGTCGAGGCGTAGCGCGCGCCGGACTGTTCGACGAGCTCGTTCTCAGGCTCGAGCGACGCCATCCACACTTCCACGTCCGCGAGGCGCAGGAGGTACGTCATCAGCAGGCCGATCGCTCCTGCGCCGATGACCAGCGCGCGCTCGAGCTGCCACGGCTGCCGGTCGCCGATCGTCCGGGAATGTCGCAGCGCGCGTTCGCAGATCGACGTCGGCTCGGCGAGCACGCCGAGACGGCCGAGCGATTTCGGAATCGCGACCAGTTGCGCCGGGTCCTCCGCGACGAGCTCACGGGCGTAGCCGTCGAGGCGTGTGATACCGCGCTCGCTGTAGTCGCCGGTCAGACACGAGTCCGGGGAGTTCTCCGCGCAGGCGAGGCAGTGGCCGCACGAGCGGCGGACGGTCGCGGTGACGAGCTGGCCGCGCGTGAAGCCGTACCCATCTCGCTCGACAACCGCCAGAGACTCGTGGCCAAGCACGAGCTGCCGTTCGCCCTCAGGTGCGATCCCGAACAGGCCTTCCGAGATCTCGCGGTCGGTGCCGCACACGCCCACCTCGAGCGTGCGGACGAGCACTTCACCCTCGCGTGCCTGCACGGCCGGAACGTCCTCGATGCGTGTTGTGTGCGCCTGACCCGGCTGCGTGACGAGAGCGAGCACCTACGCCGCCGTCAATCCGCCGTCGATCACGAAGACGCTCCCCGTCACGAAGCTCGCTGCATCGGACGCGAGGTAGGCGACTGACTCCGCGATCTCCTCGGGCGTCCCCAGCCGACCCAGAGGCTGTCGAGCCATCAGCTCGTCGAGCGACTCGCCGGCCTCCTCGACGAGGCGCCGCACCCAGGGCGAGTCGACGGTTCCCGGGCAGACGGCGTTGACGCGGATGCCGTCGTTCACATGATCGACCGCGAGCGCACGCGTCAAGGAGACCACAGCCCCCTTCGACGCGCAGTACGCCGCCCGGTTACGGAGGCCCACAATTGCCGCGACGGACGCGATGTTGACGATCGACCCGCCGCCCCGCGCGATCATGGTCGGGATCGCGTGCTTGCAGCAGAGGAACGTCCCGCGGGCGTTCACGGCAAAGACGTCCTCCCAGACGTCGAGCGGCGTCTCCGGTGCGTTCGTCGTCGAGCCGATGCCTGCAACGTTGACGAGCACGTCCACGTCACGCACGACAGCGGCAACCTGAGCCTCGTCGCGGACGTCGAGGTGGACATCGGTTCCGGCGATGTCCGCGGCGGCGACCTCCGCCCCCTCGGCCTCGAGCAGGCGTGCGACGGCCGCGCCGATGCCAGACCCCGCACCCGTCACGAGTGCGCGTTTGCCCATGAAGCGCGTCATGCCGCGGCTGCGATCATGCGATCCTCTCGCCATGGAGATCGCCGTGCGCGCGAACGCGAAGCTCGCGGAAGGACCGCGCTGGGACGCGGCGGCACGGCGACTGCTGTGGGTGGACATCGAAGGCTGCGAGCTGCACGTTCTCGACAGCGGAGGTGACCGGCCGATTGCCCTCGATGCGATGGTGGGCGCAGCGGCGCCCACGACCGGTGAGGCGGTTCTCGTCGCGCTGGCCGATCGCCTTGCGCTGGTCGACCTTGTCGACGAGTCGGTGAGCACCCTCGTCCGGCTGCCGCACGGACCGGGAATGCGCTCGAACGACGGCGCCTGCGACGCCGCCGGTCGCTTCTGGATCGGGACGATGGCACTCGACGCCACGCCCGGCGCCGGCACCCTCTACCGCTACGACGGCACGCTCCAGCGAATGCTCGAGGGGGTGACGCTCTCGAACGGCCTTGGGTGGACGTGCGACGACACCCGCATGTACTACATCGACTCCCCTGCGCAGAATGTCGACGCCTTCGACTTCGAGCTCGCGTCGGGCCGCCTCGCCGAGCGGCGGCCGTTCATTTCGATCGACACGAGCGATGGCATCCCCGATGGGCTCACGGTCGACGACGAGGGTGGCATCTGGGTCGCGCTCTACGGCGGGAGCTGCGTCCGTCGCTACGACGAACGAGGCCGCCTCGACGCCGTGCTCGACGTGCCGGCGGAGAACGTCACCTCGTGCTGCTTCGGCGGGGACGACGGGCGCTCGCTCTTCGTCACGACAGCGGCGCCGGACGGAAACGTCTACGTCACGCAGCCGGGAGTGAGTGGGCCGCCCGCGCACGTCTTTCACGCGGGCGGCACGAGAACGGCGCCGTCGGACGCGGACGACACGAGTGCCCGGTAGCGCGCGAACACACCAACGTCATAGCGTGGAGGAGGGGGCTCCCATCCGACGAGGCGCTCCGCTAGCTCGCGGTCGTCGAGCTCCAGGACGAGCGTGCCCTCGTCCACGTCGATTGCGATCACATCACCGTCCCGCACAACCGCAAGCGGTCCGCCGCGTGCGGCCTCGGGCGCCACGTGACCGACCATCAGGCCGCGTGTCGCGCCGGAAAAGCGGCCGTCGGTGACGAGGACGACAGACTCGCCGATGCCTGCTCCGACCACGGACGCCGTGACGCTCAGCATCTCGCGCATACCGGGCCCGCCCGCGGGGCCCTCGTAGCGCACGACGAGCACGTCGCCCTCTGCGACGAGGCCCGCACGCACTCCGTCGGTGCACTCTTCCTCGCTCTCGAACACCCGCGCAGGGCCGCGATGGGAGCGGCGAGTCGTCCCGGATACCTTGACGAGGCTCCCTTCGGGCGCAAGGTTGCCGCGCAACGCATGGAGTGCGCCGGTCGGCTTGAACGGCTGCTCGAGTGTGTAGACGACTTCGCCGTCGGGCAGCGGCGCATCGAGTGTCGCCTCCGCGAGTGTTCTCCCGTCGACCGTCGGCGCCTCGCCGTCCACGTGCGCGCCGCGCACCAACTCCCGGATCAAAGTGCGCGAGCCGCCTGCGCGGTGGAAGTCCTCCGCCATCCAGCGCCCTGAGGGAGCGAGGCTCGCGATCACGGGTGTTCGGCCCGCCACGGCTGTCAACTCCTCGAGCGTCAGTGGCACGCCGGCCTCGTAGGCGATCGCGAGCAAGTGGAGCACGCCGTTCGTCGAGCCGCCGGTTGCGGCGATGCCGGCCATGGCGTTTAGGAGCGCACGCCGGTCGAGGAAGCGGCGTGCGGTTACGCCCTGGTCGACGAGGCGCACGGCGAGCGCTCCGGCGCGGGCTGCTGCCTCGGCCTTCAGCTCGTGGTCGTCGGCGAGCACGAGTGCATCCCCGACGCACGCGATTCCCAGGCAGTCGATCGCGACAGCCATCGTGTTCGCGGTGAAGTGTCCCGCGCACGTGCCCGCGCCAGGGCAAGCGAGATGCTCGAGCTCGTCGAGGTCATCGCGGGTCATGAGCCCGCGTTCCTCGGCCCCCACCGCCTCCCACACGTCCTGGATCGTCACCTTGCGGTCGCGCCAGCGACCGGCGCGCATCGGGCCGCTGTAGACGAGCACTGCAGGCTTGTCGACACGCGCGAGCGCCATCAGCGCGGCAGGCACCGTCTTGTCGCAACCGACGACACATACGAGCCCATCGAAATCGTGCGCATGAACCATCAGCTCGATCGAGTCGGCGATCACCTCGCGCGAGATCAGCGACGCCCGCATGCCGGGAGTTCCCTGCGACTGGTTGTCGGAGACCGCGATGGTGTTGAAGCCGAGCGCAAGACCACCCGCTGCGGACACGCCTTCGCTGACACGGTCGGCGAGCTCGAGCTGGTTGAGGTTGCACGGCATCGTCCCGGTCCAGGTCGACGCGACGCCGATGATCGGTCCGCCGAGCCGCGCCGGGTCGATGCCCATCGCGCGAAAGTGCGCGCGCGCAGGTGCACGCTCGGCGCTCCCGAGCAGGCCGGTGCGGGCCCGTCGGCGGAGGGCGTCGACCGGCGCCTCAGTCACGCCGCCGACTGTACTCCACGTGGCAGGATCGGTCGATGCGCGTCGCGACCATGCAACTCCCCGACGGGCCGAAGCTCGTAGTGGACGTGGACGGCGGCTATCGGCGCCTCGAGTTCGACCTCGATCTCTTCTCGCTCGTCGAGGCCGGCGTCGACCCGCGAAACCTCGCCGTCGGGGATGCGGTCGCAGGTGAGCTCGGGGCGCCGCTCCGGCCAGGGAAGATCGTCGCGATCGGGCTCAACTACCTCGACCACATCCGCGAGTCGAAGTTGCCGCAACCGAAGCAGCCACTCGTCTTCGCGAAGTTTCCGTCGAGCGTCACCGGTCCGAACGACCCGATCGTCGTGGACGCCGAGCTGACGATGCAGATCGACTGGGAGGTCGAGCTCGGCGTGATCGTCGGACGCCGGATGCGAAGTGTCGCCGTCGGCGCCGCGCTCGACTACGTGTTCGGCTATACGGCCGGCAACGACGTTTCCGCCCGCGACGTGCAGTTCTCCGAGAGTCAATGGACGCGCGGCAAGAGCTTCGACACCTTTTGCCCGATCGGCCCCGTCGTCGTGACCCCCGATGAGATCCCGGACCCTCAGGCGCTTGCCCTCCGCACGCGGGTGAACGGCGAGGTGATGCAGGACTCCTCGACTGCGGAGATGCTCTTCGGCGTCGCCGAGTTGCTCGCGTTTTGCTCGCGCAACTTCACGCTCGAGCCGGGCGACCTGCTGCTGACCGGCACGCCGTGGGGCTGCGGTTACTTCATGGACCCGCCTCGCACCCTCGAGCTCGGCGACGTGGTGGAGTGCGAGGTCGAGCGCATCGGCGTGCTGCGCAACGCCGTTGCCGCTGCTTAGCCGCTAACGCACGATCCGGGGATCCGTGAAGACGTCGAGCGCGTCGCGGCTCGTCGTCGAGAACTCCGAGACGATCGCGCCTTCGTCGCCCGCCTCGAACGAGTGCAGCGTGTCCGGCGGGATCGTGTATTGCTCGCCCGGCCCTAGCCGAATGTCGCCTGCGCCTTCGACGTGCAGGTGTACGGCACCGCGGCGGACGCGGAATGTCTCCTCCTTGCCCGGCTCGCCGTCGACCAGCGGGTGCCGGTGCTCGGGGCAACGCTGGTGCGGGAACAGCACGAGCTCCTTCGCGCACACGCGATCGGTGTTCACGTAGACGACGATCTGCAGTCCGATCTCTTCGAGGCGGCCCAGCCCGAAGTCCGCGATCTCGATTGTTTCCAGCTCTTGCTGCGTCAGCACGATGCCGGCCTCGATGAGCATGGCCGCCGCCCGCTTGCGCGCCTCGGCCTTGGTCACTCGTGGGGCTCCTGTGGAAGCGCGTAGCCGCTCGAGAGCATGGCTTCTGCGCGGGCTCCGAACTCGTCGAACGTCGGGACGTCCCAGCCTAGTGAGTCGGCGAGACGCACGATCATGTTGAACAAGGCGGCGACGTGTACCGCGTCGATCAGCGCTTCGTCACTGACACCTTGCGCACGGACCGCCTCGGCGTCAGCACGCGTCAGCTCGTGCGGCCGCAGCGTCAGCTTCTCGACGAACCCGAGTGTGGCGCGCAGACGTTCGTCGATCGGCGCGGTGCGCCAGTCGCGCTCGACCGCCTCCCAGACTTCCCTGCCGATTGCGTACGACGCGACCGCGCCGTGGGCGTTCGTTCAGAACGGACACTGGTTGAGGGAGGAGACGAATGCAGCGAAGAGCTCGCGTTCGCCGGCGGACCAGTCCGACGGGCCGCGCATCGCGAGGTCGAGAGCGTCGGAGAAGGGGAGCCCGAAGAGCCCGGGTCGGTAGTAGAGCGTCCGCAGGACGCCGCTTGGCTCGCGGCCGAGGCGCCGGTGCAGCTCGCCTGCGCCTGCATCGACGACGCCCAGCCTCATGAAAGCGTCCCCAGTCCCGCGTTGAGTCGCTCGAGGCCGGCAGCGACAGCCGCGGAGACGGTGTGCTCGAAGATCTGGTCCTCGCTGAAGCCCGCAGCCTTCAGCTCGTCGACGTCGCGGTCGGTGACCTTGTACGCGTGCAGGCGCACCTTCTCGAGGTAACCGCTCAGCTCCGGCGGAGCCGCTCGCTCCGGCGCGGCCGCAGTGCGGACCCGCGCGATCAGCTCGTCGTACCGCGTCTTGACTGCGTTCCCCGTGATCTGCGTACTATCGCGCAATGGCAGAGATCGGTGTTGGCATGCTCGGCTACGCGTTCATGGGGAAGGCGCACTCGAACGCGTTCCGCAAGGTCGAGTACATGGCGTCGCCACCTCCGCTCGTGCCACGGCTCGTCGCGATCGCCGGGCGAAACCAGGATGCGGTCGCCGAGGCGGCGCGCCGATACGGCTACGAGCGGTGGACGACCGACTGGCACGACATCGTCACGGACGAGCGGATCGGGCTTTTCGACAACGGTGGCCCGAACTCGCTACATGCCGAGCCGACGATCGCCGCCGCCGAAGCGGGAAAGCACGTTCTCTGCGAGAAGCCGCTCGGGCGCACGGCCGACGAGAGCCACGAGGTGTGGCGCCGCGTCGCCGCGACCGGCGTCAAGCATCTGTGCGGGTTCAACTACCGCTTCGTCCCCGCGGTGCGGCTCGCGCGCGAACTGATCGACGAGGGCGCACTCGGCGAGATCCGCCACTTCCGCGGCCGTTACCTGCAGGACTGGGGCGACGATCCGACGCTCGACACGTGGCGCTTCGATCCGGACCAGGCGGGATCCGGCGCGCTCGGCGATCTCGGTACGCACGTGATCGACCTCGCGCGCTACCTCGTCGGGGAGTTCACTTCGGTCGCCGGCATCGTGAAGACGTTCGTGAGCGGTCGCAAGGTGGACGACGCGATCGAGGCGGCTGTCGAGTTCGAGAGCGGCGCGGTCGGAACGATCGAGTCGACGCGCCTCGCGCTCGGACGGCGCAACGCATTTCAGTGGGAGATCAACGGCTCCCTCGGCTCCCTCTACTTCGACATGGAGCGCATGAACGAGCTGCAGGTCTTTCTCGACGGCGAGGACCGCACGCGCGGCTTCAGGACGGTGCTCGTGACGGAGGCGAGCCATCCGTTCATGGATTTCTGGTGGCCGCCTGGGCACATCGTCGGCTGGGGAGATACCTTCGTGCACGAGATGCATCACCTCCTGCGTTCAATCGCCGATGGCAGCGACGTTGCACCGCACGGCGCGACGTTTGAGGACGGCTATCGCGCGTCGGAGGTCGGCGAGGCGATCGTGCGGTCGAGCGCCACCGGCCGCCGCGAGCAGCTGACGTTCCGAGACCGACGGTGAATGATGTCGGGCCGCACCTCGTCGGAGGCGGCTACGACATGTGTCCGGGGTGATGAACCCCGAATTCGGTGCCGTCGGACAAGCGTGCGCTCCGTCCTTCGAGAAACGCGCGCAATCCTTCTTGTCCCTCTTCGCCCGCACGCAGCCGTGCGGCGATCTGCGCCGTCTCCTCGCCCGCCGGCCGCTCGCGAATCAGACGCTTCGCTTCGCACACCGCCTGGGGCCCCGCCGTCAGCAACTCGGAGAGCACGCGGCCGACGGCGGCATCGAGATCGTCGGCAATCTCCTCGATCAAGCCGATCCGTAGAGCAGCCTCGGCGTCGAAGCGTTCGCCGGTGAGGAAGTAACGCCGCGCATGCGCGCCGATTTTCGGTAGGACGAACGATGAGATGACCGCGGGAATGATGCCGAGCTTGACCTCGGAGAAACCGAACACCGCATCGGGAACGGCGATCGCAACGTCGGCGCACGCTGCGAGACCCGAGCCGCCGCCGAGGGCGTATCCGTGCACGCGGGCGATCACGGGTGCGGGACAGCTGTCGATGGTCTCGCACATTCGGTAGAGCCGCAGTGCGTCCTGGACGTTCTCGTCGTATGAGAGATCGATCGCCGACCGTTGCCAGTCGACGTCCGCCCCCGCACAGAAGCTCTGGCCTTCGCCGGCGAGGACGACCGCGCGGGCGTCGCCGACGTCGGCGAACGCTTCGGTGAGCTCGGCAATCAGCGCTGCGTCGAAGGCGTTGCGGCGCTCGGGCCGCGCGAGCGTGACCCGCAGGACGTGTCCATCGCGTTCGATCTTCAGCCCGGGCATGGCTTCAGCTTAGAGTTGGGCCATGCTGCGAGGAGCACTGGCGGCGGCACTGACGCCCCTCAGGGACGCGGGGGAAGCCCTCGACGAGGACGCGATCGCGCCCTACGTCGATTTCCTCGTGGCGGGTGGGGTGGACGGCCTCCTCGCCCTGGGGACGACCGGCGAGGGTTTTCTTCTCCCAGTGGAGCAGCGGCTGCGTGCGGCGCAGCTCTTCGTGGAGGCCGCAAAGGGCCGCCTGTTGGTGGCCGTGCATTGCGGTGCGCAGTCGACCTGGGACACCGTCGAGCTCGCGGCACATGCTGCCGACGTCGGCGCGGATGCCGTCGCGGTGATGGCGCCCCCGTACTTCACGCTCGACGAGACGGAGCTGCTCTGGCACTTCGGCGCGGCTGCACGTGCCTGTGCGCCGAAGCCGTTCTACGTTTACGAGTTCGCTGCGCGGAGCGGCTATCCGGTGCCGATTGCCGTCATCGAACGACTGCGCGAGGCGGCGCCGAACTTCCGCGGGCTGAAGGTCTCAGACACGCCCTGGGAACGGTTTGCTCCGTACCTGATCGAAGGCCTGGACGTCTTCGTCGGTCCGGAGGCGCTGCTTCCACAGGGCCTTGCCGCGGGCGCAGCCGGCGCGGTCTCGGCGCTCGCCTCGACGTTTCCGGAGCTCGTCGCCGCAGCAGTGCGGGAGCCTGGAGGCGCCGACCTCGCTCCCGTACGCGCCGCGCTCGAACGCTTTCCCTTCCAGGCTGCCGCGAAGTTCGTGCTTGCGAAGCGAGGCGTGCCGATTGGCCCTGACGTACGCCGGCCCCTGCGGACGCTGACCGACGAAGAGCGGAAGGAGCTCGAGCAATGGCTCGAATCGTCGTCGCCGGTTCCGGTTCCGTAGG
>JALYST010000284.1 GCA_030854665.1 Actinomycetota bacterium | reverse complement strand
GCCACCAGCGATGGGCGGTCGCCGGCGAGACGCTGAAGGCGGCCGCGGCGGCCTTCATGCTCATTCCTCCCTCGATCGCCTGCACGAGCGCGAGGCGGCCAGCCAGTCCGAGCTTGGCGTTACGGTGGAGCATCATCCGGGTCCCTCCTTGGGCTGTGAGTCCTTGGCAGACGCACAGCCTCAAAGGAGGCCCGGATGTCCTCTCAGCCGTTCACAACGTGTGTGGGCGTGACAGCTAGCTATTTAGAAGGGACATCGACACCTGTTCGCTTCTATGCCAGTTCCGGCGGCTGGAATCAGTCGTTACAACACCTTCAGCACGCGTGAACGGCGGACGAGCCGGAGCCCGTTGCTCAGCCGCAAGTTCCCGCGGTCGAACCGCAAGCCGAAGCCGCTTAGCGAGCTACTTCCGACCGCGGCCGAGGTCGTCAACGACCCACGAATGCGTCGCACGCGCGACGGCATCAAGATCCTCGAAGTTCAGCGGTTTGTAGATGTGGCCAACGAGATCGGTCGGCAGCTCCGGCACGGTCTCATCCTTGAGTAGAGCCGTCTGGCGACCGGCCATCACCATCGCGCCCACCTCGATCACGACGTTGTAGTTGATCCCCTCGTCTAAGCGGTCCTCGAACAGGGCGAAGCCGTATTGGCATGCCCACATGTAGGCGGCGACGTTCGCGAACAAGGTGTCTTCCACGATCGCGTTGGATGCGAGGTGGAGGCGCAGTCCGTGTTCGTCGAGCGCCTGCCTGACGGTTTCGATGACCCCGCCAATCGGATCATCCGGTCGGTTCTCGCGCGCGAACCGCGTCATGCAGAGCACGTTCGTTTCAAACGGATAGCGGTCAAGAAGCTCCTTGATCCCGCCCGACCACTTCGGGGGCGCAAGACCCGGCGGCAGGACTGTCTGATGCGTGTCGGCCAACTCCGCGCCTGGCAGGTCGAGGAGTTGGCCCTCGAGCTTTGCGGGGTCGATCTCGCTGAGGAGTTCGAGCACGGTCTTGTGACCGGTGGGCGTCAGTGACCACGGCGGCGGCTTCGTCCGCTTGACGACCAGGTCCTTCTTCGCGAGGTTGCTTAGTGTGGCGGCGACCGACGGCGCCGGAAGACGCAACGTCTCGTACATCTCCTCGACGTTTCGCGTCGCGAACCAGCCGTCCTGATTTCGCAAACCGGCAAGCTCGGCGACCGCGAGAACACGATCCTCGGATCGGTCGAGTTCTTGAAGCTGGAGAGCAAACCCGAAGTCTACGAGCCGCCGCCTTTGATCCGGTTCATCATTTTCGCCGCCTGTTCGTAGCCGTGCGAGGTGACCTTGAACTCTCGGCTCTGCCCTGAGCCGCGGACGCTCAAGCCCTCAATGTTCTTCAAGTGCGTCGAGAAGTTGCTCGAGTCGAGTACGCCCATGTTTTCGACCCGTGTCTTGATGTTCTCGACGGATGTGTGGGTGGCGTCGTAGGCGCCGGCCTGGCGCGCCGCGCAGTACAGCAGGGTGACCTCCCGGGTCGCGTCAGACTTCTTCGGGTTCAGCTTCGACCTAGGGACCACCAGCGTGACGTCGTCCGCATCGGAATCGAAGAAGAAATCGGCCGTCTTCGCGTCCACGCCGAGCTTCTTCGCGATTTTGGCGAGGAGGTCGTCACCACCGCCACCGCCGGTGTCGACTTGCTCGCTGGCAGCGGCCGTTGCGGCCGGTACAACCGTGCCGCCGAGCATGTCTACGGCCTTGCCGAACGCGACCTCCCGAAGCTCATCAGAGATACCGGCGCCTTCAACGGCGCCCTGCGCCTCCGAAAGAATTTTTTCGACGGTGGTGCGATCAGCGGTCATGACGGTGCACAAAAGTAACCACTTCTGCCTCCGGTTTCCATTTCACGCCTCCTTCTTCGTCGTCTTCTTCTTGCGCGATGTGCTACGCCGCGGCTTTCCTGGCATCGATTCGAGCGCGGCTTCAACGGCTCCGCGGTCCGGGAGCGCGTCGACCAGCGCCTCACCGCGCGCCGTGATCTGCTTCTTCCCTCCCGGTGCCGGAGCGAGGAACCCGCCCTTCTTCGTGGCATTGCTCGCGGCGTAGGACGCGTTCGAAAGACGGGGCGCGGCCGCTTCCGTGTTGAGGTCGCTCAGATCCTTGGTTGAGAAGTGCGTCACGGCTCGTGCGTGCGTCAGGTAGTACGCGTGAACCGTCACACGCTCGATGTCGGTCTGGGGCCCCTTCGTTGTGTGGAACTGCTTCGGTGTTCCGAGGTCTCCCGAGACGTTCGATCCCGCCCCGGGCTCGCCGGGCAGGCCGGTGCCGAGCATCTCGGGTTGACCGTTTATGAGCTGCCGCCCGGGACGGGAATGCACTTTCACTTTCACCTCCAGCGCGAGGAACTGCTCGTCGTGCTCGAGGGGACGGTCGCCGTCCGCACGGCGGAAGGCTGGGAGGACGTTCCCGAAGGCGAGGTCAGAGCGTTCCCGCGCGGCGAGCGCGGCGCGCACGGGTATGAGAACCGGACCCAGACTCTCGTTCGCCTGCTCATGTTCAGCGAGCAAAACGCGCCGAACGTCAGCGTTTACCTGGACGCGAAGCAGGTCGGGATCTACGACGTCGCGCCGCCGGACCAGCGCCGCTTCGGAGCGCTGTTCAATCTGGACGACGCAGTCTCGGGCTACGCAGGCGGCGAGCCCGACGAGAACTGACCACGCTCTTCGCTACGCCTCACGGGCCCGCGCGCGGGCATCTGCGCGAGGTCGACTCGCCGCGCGCCGCGCGCGTGCTTGGGCATGGCGCCGGCGGCGGGGTCGAGTCGCCGGACCTCGTCGGCGCTGCGAACGCGGCCGGCGAGGCCGGGTTGAGTGTTGCGCTCATCGAGCAGCCCTACCGGGTCGCCGGCCGCCGAAATCCCGCCCCGGCACGTCAGCTGGACGAGGCCTGGCTCGCAGTCGTGCCGCAACTCTTCGAAGGTCTGCCGCTGATCGTCGGCGGGCGCTCAGCGGGCGCGCGGGTCGCCTGCCGCACCGCGGCCGCCACGAACGCCGCCGGCGTCCTCTGCCTGGCGTTCCCGCTCCACCCGCCGGGGAAGCCAGAGAAGAGTCGGTTGCCCGAGCTTGACGCCGTCAGGGCCCCGACGCTCCTCGTTCAGGGCGAGCGAGACCAGTTCGGGATCCCGCCGCCCGGCCCGAACCACGAGGTCGTTCTCATCCCGGGGACGCATTCGCTCAGGAGGAGCTCCGCCGTAGCGGAGGTCGTGGCGGCGTGGCTCACCGATGACTTTCTGCGCCGCGAGCCGTCCTAACTCGCGAACCCCGAAAGGAGACAGCATGGCCCCGCAGCTCCACCTCACCGAGATCGGCCGCGTTGCGCTTCCCTCGCCCGACATCGACAAGGCCATCGAGTTCTACGTCGACACACTCGGCTTCGAGAAGCGGATGGACGAGACCTTCGCCGACGGACAGATGCGCTGGGTCGAGGTCGTCCCGCCCGGCTCCTCGACCGCGATCGCACTCGCTCCGCCGCCGCCGGGTCGGGACTTCACGCCCGGCCACACCGGGATCATCATCTCGACCGACGACATCGACGCCGACCACGCGGCGCTCAAAGAGGCGGGCGTGGACGTCGACGACGAAATCGCACGGAACGAGCCGCCGGTGCCGCCGATGTTCGACCTGCGCGACCCGAACGGGCACCAGCTGATGATCGTCCAGCCGCTGGAGTAGCGCATACGCGAGCTCGACACGCCGCACGGACCCGCGCGGGTGCACCTCCACCCGGTCGATGCGCCGCGCGCGGGGCTCGTGCTCGGCCACGGCGCGGGCGGCGGAGTCGGCTCACCGGATCTCGTCGGCGCGACCGGCGCGGCCCGCTCGGCCGGGCTC
>JALYST010000280.1 GCA_030854665.1 Actinomycetota bacterium | reverse complement strand
GTCTGTCTCGGCTTGCTCACACTCGCTCCCGCCGCGGAGGCGGCGAAGCCTGTCCGCGGTGCCGCCCCGAAGAATCTGCACGGCTTCCTGCTGCGGGCGGACGAGCCGGTCGACAACTCCTTCACACGCACGCCATCCTTCGCATGGAATCCCGTCCCCGGCGCGATTCGCTACCAGTTCCAGCTCGCCACGAGCTCGAGCTTCCGGGAGAGCGGGCTCGTCTACTCGACGAGCGGGCTGACCAGTCCGGTCGCCGCCCCCACCGTGATGCTGCCGTGGATCACGGGCAACCCGCACGCGCTGTTTTCGCGCGTACGCGGCATCACGGCCTCAGCGACGACCCCGTGGAGCAACCCGTTCGGCTTCGACATGGAGCCGGGCCCGGCGCCGAAGCCGTTGCCGAGCGAGCCGGGACTGCTGCGTTGGTCGCCAATCGAGGGCGCCGACGGTTACCAGGTTTGGTTCGTCGACATCAACAACCCGACGCCGAAGATGGAAACCGTCTATACCAACGTCCTGGACGAGCGCGAGTTCTACACCTTTCACCGCACGGCGAGCTGGACCAGCGCAGTGCGCTGGCGGATCCGCGCTCTGCGCACCGACCGCACGGACGACAACAAGCAGAGCCGTCAGAACGGTCTGCCTGCAGTCGGCTTCGGCCCCTGGAGCCCCGTCTACAGCTCTGCGAACCCGCCGTACGTCGGCGGGCCGATCAAGCTCGGGCACACCGTCTCCGACGTCGTCTCGACCGGCGACGACGGCTCTCCCGCGCACCGCCTCATGCCCGCGTTCACCTTCACCGGCGACCAGGCGAGCGACGGCACGAGTGCGGAGCTCTTCCGGGTGTACGTCTTTACCGACCGGCAATGCCTCAATCGCGTCTTCGCAAGCGCCGTGATCGGGAGCCCCGCCTACGCCCCGCGCCCGTTCGGGCCGCTCTCGCTGCCCGCTTCCCCGCTAGCGCTGCCGGCCGCACGCGCCGCGTATCTCAGCGACGGATCCGAGCCGGACAGCTACACCTTCGACGGCCTCAAGGTTCAGTCGACGGAACTGAAGTCGGCGGCCACGCCCACGACCGCGGTTCCGGCGGACTCGGACTCCGGCTCGACCGCCTCACCCGCCGCCGGCCCACAGCAGATTCAGGTCGGCAGCGGCATTCTGGGTGCGCCGGTCGACTTGTGGGACACAGACTGGCCGGGCAGCGGCTACTACTGGACCGTCATCCCCGTCGAGGCCGTTTCTCCGGGAGCGCTTAAGACCAGCACGACCGGAGTGGCCGCGATCGGCGGCACCGGTTTGACCGTCAGCAGTGCCGTCGGCATCTCGAGCGGTGACACCGTCCTACTCGGCAGCGCGGGAAACCAGGAAACCGTCACGGTCGTCACCGTCAGTGGCAATTCGCTCTCACTAGCGACGCCACTGACGAAAGGGCACGGCGCCGGCGAGCCGCTCACCAGAACCGGCGGCAACCTCCGGTATCAGGATCTCGAGCTCGCGCAAGACGTGTGCGCTGCCCCGTACAACCGCGTGGCGCGCTTCGGCAAGCTGAGTGAGCCTTCCCTCACCGCGGCCGGGGAGCTCTTCGCCTCGGGCTTGTCGCCGAAGGGGCTGCTCACCTCGGGGACGAACAGCCAATCGTTCTACGGCTCGCCGCTCGTCGCCTGGACACCCGCGCTCGGCGCATCGGTGTACGAAGTCCAGTGGAGCAAGAAGCGCTATCCGTTCAAGGCCGAGCCGAACCCACAGAACCAGAACGCTCTCGGCACGCTCACACTCGGAACGTCCACGGTGCTCCCGCTCAAGCCGGGCACCTGGTACTACCGCGTGCGCGGGTTCAACTACGCACTCCCGACCGGCGCACAGCAGATGTCCTGGTCGGACCCAGCCCGAATCGTCGTCGCTAAACCCAAGTTCCGCATCATCGGCCCATAACCGAGCGAAAGCTGCGCTTTCGCTCGGGAGTTGGTTACGCGCTTCGCGCTGAACGTGCGCGGGCAAAGCCTGCGCACTCCTACCGCGTCTGCGGTTCGCGATTGACCTCAGCCGTCCGGGCACGGGCGCTAACGCGTCCGCGCCCGCATCAGTTCGCCTCCGGCTAAGCCCGGCTCCGCCTGTTCTTAGCCTCCGGCCTTTGGCGCCGTAGTAGACGGATGGTTATTGAATGACCTTCAGCAGCTTGCGACCGAGTCGCTCGACAGGCTTTGGCAGCAGCTTTCGTTGCTTCTTCACTACGGACGAGCCGAGCCAGAACGCTGTCTTGACGCCGAGGACGTAACGGTTTCGTGCGCGATCGGCGAGTGAGTTCTGATCGACCTTGCGCGCGACGGTCGTCGAGCCCACGACGAACCTGGCGTCCTTGAAGCGGCTCGAACGGTAGATCGCCTGGCCGACGACCTTGCGCGGCCCCGAGGTCCACGTCGTGTCGTGAAACGCCACCCAGCCCCCGTCGAAGACCTTGGGCACCCACTTCTCGAAGTCCTCGAGCACGAGGTTGTACTCGTGCGAGCCGTCGACGAAGAGCAGCTCGATCGGTTCGTGGAAGTCGTCCGCCGCCGGTTGTGAGAGCGACGCGATCGGAGTGACGAGATCGGTGATCCCTGCGCGGTCGACATTCGCTTTGAAGTCGCCGAAGCGATGGTCGGTGTGCGGGTCGACTGCATAGATGGGAACGGAAGCTCCGGCCAAAGAGCCGCGTCCGAGGCAGATCGTCGACTTGCCCATCCAGGAACCGATCTCGACGATGACGCCCTTCCCGGTACACGCGCGCGCGAGATCGTAGAGCGCCTCGCCTTCCTCGTCCGTCAGCCAGCCTGGAACGTCCGCGATGAGCGGTTTGACGTGCACGCTGAAGTCGTTCATCTGGCGGCGGAGCGTACGGCTTCTTCGTAGACCCGGTCGCGTTCGAACCGGTCGAGCTCCTCCGAGAGCAGGTCGGAGGGCAGCGGCGGATCGCCCGGAGGGAAGGGCGCGGGCTTGCCGTCGATCTCGACGGCCTCGAGGAGGTCGGCCGGTTCGTGCTCGAGCTCGACCGGGTGGTCGAGACGAGAGCGCAGCCAACCTGCGAGCAGCTGTGCCTGCGGCGCAGTTCCGGTCACGCGGATCCGTTCCACGTTGGCGATGTCAGGCCACAGTGAAGCGAGTTGCCTGCGCCAGCGGCTGGTTCGAGCCCACGCGATATCCGAGACCACAACCCGGTCGAAGACTTCGGCGAGCTGTGCGTAGGCCTTGGGAAGCTCGGGCCACTCGGTGCTGTCGACGATCAGGCGGTCGACAACGCCCACGAGGCTCTCGAACGAGTCGCTGTCGAACGAGGGCACGCCCCGCCAGCGCAGGAAGACCGGCAGATCCGGGAGAAAGAGCGGCTGGGCGACGCTCGCCGGCGCGGAGGCGCGACCGCCTTTGAGATGAATCCGGATCGTCTCTGCGCAGATCTGACGGCCCTCGCCCGACGGAAACACTTCCACGTCGACCCGTGCCTCGAGCCCGTCCGCTTGCTCGGGCTCGGGAACGAGGACGATTGTCCGCGACGGATGGCGTTCTGCGAGCCCGGAAAGGACGTCCTCCGCCGCCTCCACCCACTCCGGCGGGACCCACGCGGTGTGCGTCATCACGCTCGTCCGCTGGTACGGCACGTCCGTGCCCGGCGCGATGCGCAGCGCGGCCACCTCGCGCTCGATCTCCCGGATCGACGCTAGCGCCGCCGCCATGCCCGCCCGTCTCGCTCCATCAGCTCGTCGGCCGCGCTTGGCCCCCACGTTCCGGCCGCGTAGTTCGGGAACGCCGGGCGGTCGCGCGCCCAGGCCGCCACGATCGCGTCGACGAGCGCCCACTGCTCTTCCACCTCGTCGATGCGAGTGAACAGAGTCGCGTCGCCGAGCATGGCGTCGAGAATCAGCCGCTCATACGCCTCGGGCAGGCCGGTCCGGAAGGCGCCGCCGTAGAGGAAGTCCATGTGCACAGTCCGGATCGTCATGCCTTGCCCGGGGACCTTGACGCCGATGGCGAGCGACACGCCCTCGTCGGGCTGCACGTGGACGATCAGGACGTTCGGCTTCAGCCGCTCGGCGGAAAGCTCCTCGAACGGCGGGTGCGGCGCGCGCTTGAACTGGATCGCGATCGTCGTTTCGCGCCGCGCGAGCCGCTTGCCGGTGCGCACGTAGAAGGGCGTGTCGGCCCAGCGCCAGTTGTCGACGTAGAGCTTCGCGGCCACGTAGGTGTCCGTCATCGAGTTCGGGTCGACACCCTGCTCCTCGCGATAGGCGGGTACCTCCTCACCCTCGATGTAACCGCGCCCGTACTGCCCACGCACGACCGACTTGGGCCCCGGCGTGTGCATCGCGCGCAGCACCTTCACCTTTTCGTTGCGCACCGAGTCGGCCGTGAAGTCGATCGGCGGCTCCATCGCGGTGATCGCGATGAGCTGCAGCATGTGGTTCTGAAAGATGTCGCGGATCGCGCCCGCCTGCTCGTAGTAGCCGGCGCGGCCCTCGATGCCCATCGTCTCGGCGACGGTGATCTGGATGTGGTCGACGAACTGCCTGTTCCAGATCGGCTCGAAGATCCCGTTCGCGAAGCGGAGCGCGAGCATGTTCTGCACGGTCTCCTTGCCGAGGTAGTGGTCGATGCGGAAGACCTCGCGCTCGTCGAAGTACTTCTCGATCACCTTCTGCAGCTCGCGCGCGGATGCAAGATCGTGGCCGAACGGCTTCTCGATGATCAGACGCACCCACCCCTCAGCAGTACGGCGCGTGCCGACTGCGTTGACGACGGTCTCGAAGACGTTCGGCGGCGTCGCGAGGTAATAGACACGGTTCCCCTTCGTCTCGCGCTCCTTGTCGAGCTCCGTGAGTGTCTCCGCGAGCCGGTCTTCGCCCTCTTCGTCGGCGAAGTCCATCGCGACGTACCGCATCCCGCCCGCCAGCGATTCCCAGACGTCGTCGCGGAAGTCGTCGCGTGAATGCTCCTGCACGGCCTCCTTCATCCGGTACATGAACTCGTCGTCACTCTCCTCCGTGCGTGAGACACCGACCACCGCGAAGTGCTCGGGGAGCAAGCGGCGGTACGCGAGCGAGTAGAGCGCGGGAAAGAGCTTGCGCTTCGTCAGGTCGCCCGACGCACCGAAGATGACGAGGATGCAGTCATCCGGTGCACGCCGGACCTCCAGTCCCTCCAGCAGCGGATTTTCTTGCGCGATCGCCACGGCTACCGCGGGTCCTGGCCCGCCTTCGCGCGCTCGACGGCCTTGACGGCATGGCCGCCGAACTGGTTCCGCAGAGCGGCCGCGACCCTGGCGGAGAACTTGATCTCGTCACGGGACGCGAAGCGCGCGAAAAGCGACGCCGCAATTACCGGCGCCGGCACGTTCTCGTTGATCGCCTCGTTGATGGTCCAGCGCCCTTCACCGGAGTCCTCGACGTACGGCGCGATGTCCTCGAGCTTCGAGCCGTGCGACTCGAAGGCCGAATGCAGGAGCTCGAGCAACCAGGAGCGCACGACCGACCCGTTGCGCCAGATGCCGGAGATCGCATACGCGTCGAGGTCGTACTCGGAGTGCTCCATGATCTCGAAGCCTTCGGCGTAGGACTGCATCAAGCCGTACTCGATGCCGTTGTGCACCATCTTCACAAAGTGCCCCGCGCCGGAAGGGCCGACATGTGCATATCCCTCGTCGGGCGCGAGCGCTTTGAGGACGGGCTCCAGTCGTTGCACGGGCTCGTCGTCGCCGCCGACCATGAGGCAGAAGCCGACCTCGAGACCCCAGACACCTCCGGACACTCCAGCGTCGACAAAATGGATCTTGCGGTGCTTCGCTTCCACGTAGCGGCGCTTCGAATCGCGGAAATTCGAGTTCCCGCCGTCGACGATCGTGTCGCCCTCGTCAGCGATCTCGAGCAGCTGGTGAACGGTGTTCTCCGTGATCTCTCCCGAGGGAACCATCATCCAGAAAGCGCGCGGCGGCTCCAGCTGCTCCTTGAGCTCCTGGAGCGAGCCGGCCGTGCGCGTGTCGACGTTGGGGTCGTACGTCTGGACCTGGTGCCCCCCTTCGCGCAGGCGCTCCGTCATGCCGGACCCCATTCGTCCCAGACCGATCATTCCGAGCTGCACTACAGGTCCTCCAGTCTGACGCGCACGACAGGGCGCCCGCGTTCTTTCAGCGAGCGATAGTCGCCCTCGGCCTGCGCCCGGATCAGACGGCCGAAACCGAAGTCCTCGCCGGGAATCGGGATCTCCTCACCGGTGTCGTCGACGACCTGCACGAAGAGCCCGGTCGGGGGGCCGCCCTTGTGGAGCTGCCCGGTCGAGTGCAGGTAGCGCGGTCCCAGCCCGTGCGTGACGACGCAGCAGGTCTCGTGTCCTCGCTCGATCAGAGGCTGCAGCTCGCGCTCGCGCATCGGGTCGACGAACGCCTGAATCGCGATGTAGTTCGGCGGTTCGGCGCGCGCCAGCAACTCGTCGAGCGAGCCTTCGGGCTCGAGCCTCGGATCCTCGCCCGAGGCGAGTACCTCTTTCGTCTTGTCCTTCGCCGCCTGGACGTCCGGCTGATCGAACGGATTGATCTGCAGGATGGCGCCGGCAACTACGACGGCGAACTCCCAGCGGAAGAACTCGGCGCCGATCTCGTACGCGTCCCCCAGTTCCACTTCTGCAGCCTGGCGGTCGGGGCCCTCCGGGCTCTCGCCCGGAGCCGGCACGAGCCCTTTCCCCTGTTTGCCCGTGGACTCGGCGATCAACTGCTCGGCCCATAGCCCGAACCGCCCCTCCGTCTCGGTGATGCACACCTTGTCGCGCCCCTCGCGCCAACGCTCGCCGAGCTGCAGGCCCAACTGGAGCCCAGGGTTGGCATCGCCGCGGCAAGCCTCCGCCATCCGCTCGCCATCCGCGAGCACGCGCGCGACGTCGATGCCCATTAGCGCCGCCGGCACGATTCCGAACGGCGACAGTGCCGAGTAACGGCCGCCGATGGTCGGCTCACCCGCGAACACGCGCATGCTGCGGGTGTTCGCCAACTGTTCGAGCGCAGAGCCCGGATCGGTGATGGCGACGAATTGCTCGCCGTTCCCATGAGTCTTCTCCCAGAAGTACGCAAAGTGCGACAGCGTCTCGAGTGTGCCACCCGACTTCGACGAGACGATGAACATCGTCTTGCTCAGGTCCAGGGAGCTCTCCGCGTGCCGGATCATCGCGGGATGCGTCGTGTCGAGCACGTGCAGCTGCTTGGCGCCGAACGTGCGCTTCAGCACCTCGGGCGCGAGTGACGAGCCGCCCATGCCGAGCAGGACGAACGTCTC
>JALYST010000218.1 GCA_030854665.1 Actinomycetota bacterium | reverse complement strand
GGTCTCTCGATTGCGGCCGGCACGTACGTCGGCGGTTGGCGGATCATGCGGACGCTCGGGCAGCGGCTCTACAAGATGGAGCCGGAGAGCGGCTTTGCCGCCCAGGCCGCAGCCGGAGCGACGATCTACGCTGCGACGAAGTACGGCTATCCGCTCTCGACGACGCACGTGATCTCCGGCGCCGTGCTCGGAGCCGGCTCGACGCAACGCCTTTCGGCCGTGCGCTGGGGGGTCGCCGGCAACATCGTGGTTGCGTGGCTTCTCACGATCCCGGCCGCGGCGCTCGTGGCAGCCGGGCTCTACTGGCCGATCCAGGCGATCTTCTGAGTCACCGGGGTGGCCCGGGCAGCCACTACCGTACCGAGCCGGCCAGGTTTTTCGTTGTGCCTCAAGGGAAACATCGTCACACAGGTCGGCAATCGAAAGCCCGAAGGGAGGCGTCAAACCGCATGAGCATTCTCTGGATCATCCTGATTGTGATTCTCGTGCTCGCGCTGCTCGGCTTCTTCTCGCGCGGGCGCTGGTAAGCGCGTAGGACCATCGATAGCTCGAAATGGGCCGCCCGGCACTTGCCGGGCGGCCTTTTTATGCCGATCATGGCGGGGTGCATCCCGCCGCCTTCCTGACCCAGTTCGAAGAAAGCACATCCGCGGTCCCTCGCCTGGGCGGAATGGCGCGCGCCAACGGCGTCGTCATCGTCAGCGAGCGCTACTGGGCCTTCGCCGGAACTGATGGAAGCCTGAGGGAGGGCCGGATGCCGGTGGCGCCTCGCTCGCTGCGTGCGATTCCCCTGGCGCGTGGCCTCGTGCGTCTGTCCGGATCACTGTCGCCCCTCTTCAAGCGCGGTGGTGTTGCGCGCGGCCGCGAGCGACTCTTTTTGATCGCTGCGATCATCGCTCCGCTGGCGCTCGCTTTCGCACCGAGCTGGCTGGGGCTCACTGCAGGTTTTGTCACGACCTTTGCTCTGCTCGGCTGGCTCTTGCGCGGCCGCACGCTCTATTTGCACGGTGCCGAGCACCGCGCGATCGCCGCACTCGAGCAACGGCGTCTTCGGGAGACCTGGCAGGGCGCGGCGCTGCCGACGCGCTTCTCGCTGCGCTGTGGCACGAACTTTGCCGCACTGTTGATGCCCGTCGCCGTCTTCGGCGGCCGCTTCTGGCCGCTGCCGGCAACCGCTGTCACCCCGGTCGTCGTGTCCGTGCTCGCACTGGCACTCACAATGGAGCTGTGGCAGCTGGTTCAGAGCCTTCCGCGCCTCGCGCGCGTGGTCCTCTTGCCTGGATTGGGATTGCAACGGCTGACCACGCGCGAGCCGAGGCTCGATGAGACGCGCATCGCCTTGACTGCGCTCGCCGCCGTTCTCCGTAGAGAACTCGCGCACGGGTAGCCTCCGGGGCGTGCACGCCCCCCGCGAGAACAGCATTCAGGCTCACAAGCTCGTCCGCGAGTTCAAGAAGGGGCCGCGTGCCGTCGACGGCATCGACCTGCACGTCGACGCGGGCGAGATCTACGGGTTCCTCGGTCCGAACGGCGCCGGGAAGTCCACCACCGTTCACATGCTGACCACGCTGCTGCCTCCTACAGCCGGTACCGCCACGGTCGCGGGCTACGACGTCGTCAAAGACGGTCCTCAGGTCCGCAAGGCGATCGGCGCGGCCTTGCAGGAGGCGGCACTCGACCCGTTCTTGACGGGACGCGAGCATTTGAGGCTGCAGACGACGATGCACGGGATCACCGGCGAGGAGCGGCGAACGCGTAGCGAGGAGCTGCTCACCCGTGTCGGGCTGACCGAAGCGGCTGACCGCAAGGTGAAGGGTTACTCCGGCGGTATGAAGCGTCGCCTCGACCTTGCGCTTGCACTCGTGCACCGGCCGCGCATCCTCTTCCTTGACGAGCCGACGACCGGGCTGGACGTTCAGAGCCGCACGGCGCTCTGGGTGGAAGTGGGCCGGCTCGCGAAGGAGGAGGGCGTCACCGTTTTCCTCACGACGCAGTACCTGGAGGAGGCCGACGTGCTCGCCGATCGCGTCGGGATCATCGACCACGGCCGGATCGTCGCGGAGGGAACTCCCGAGAAGCTGAAGGCCGACATCGCCTGCTCGACGGTCGAGGCGGTGCCCGCGAATCCCGACCAGCAAGGCGCGGTTGCGACGGTCCTCGAGCGCTTCGGGGAGCAGACGACGGGGTACGGCCCGGGCAGCATCGCCGTCCAGTTGACCTCGGCGAACGGCAATCTCGCCGAGATCGTTCGCGCGCTGGACGCCGAAGGTGTCGTCCTCTCCCAGCTGCAGATCCACGAGCCGACGCTCGACGACGTCTTCCTGGCGAAGACCGGGCGTCATCTCGAAGGCTCGGGAGACGCGGAGGAGCAGGACGCCGAACAGGATCTCGAGCCCGCACGCCAGTGAGCAACACCGCTCTCGCCCAGACCGCGGTGCTTAGCAAGCGCGCGGTCATCCGGACTGCCCGCCAGCCCGCGAACGTCGTCTTTCCACTGATCTTCCCGATGATGCTGCTCGCGGTGAACGCAGGCGGATTGAAGGCAGAGACGCAACTGCCCGGCTTTCCCACCGATTCGTTTCTCGCATTCGCGCTCGCCGTTCCCTTCGTCCAGGGCGCTCTCCTCGCGACGATCAACGCCAACGTCGAATTTGCGCGCGACATTCAGACCGGGTTTCTCAACCGGCTCGCGCTCACTCCCGTGCGAGGCATCGTGCTCCTTTTCGGACAACTGGGAGGGCTGATGACGATCGCAGTCGTCCAGGCGACCTTCTACCTCGTCGTCGGTCTTTCATTCGGTGTGCGACTGCAGAGCGGAATCGGGGGCGCTGCGATGTTGCTGCTCCTCGAGACTTGTATCGCGCTCGCGTTTGCGTCACTCGGTAGCTGGGCCGCTCTGCGAACCGGCTCGACCGAAGCGGTGCAGGGTCTCTTCCCCGTTTTCTTCGTCTTCCTCTTTCTGTCCTCGATGAACATCCCCCGCAACCTGATCGAGGCCGACTGGTTTCGCTGGGTTGCAACCGTCAACCCGGTCTCGTATCTGATCGAGGCGGTCCGCGCGCTTGTGATCACCGGCTGGGACTGGCAAACCATCGGCCTTGGCTTTGCGGTCGCAGCAGGGCTCAGCATCGTCGGTTTCGCGCTTGCGACCCATGCGCTTTGGATCCGTTTGGAGCGCACGTGAGAGGGGCGATTGCCGTCGCACGCGGTGTGTCGTGGCGCGTGCTCCACATCTTCTTCACGAACAAGGCGTTCCTACTTCCCTCTGTGGCGTTCCCGCTCTTCTTCTTCACCGCGTTCGTGGGCGGGCTGTCGGCCATACGCCATGTTCCCGGTTTCGACTTTCCCACCGGATACACAGCGTTTCAGTTCGTCTTCGTCCTACTGCAGTCGGCGGCATTCGCGGGCGTGTTCACGGGCTTCGGGATCGCGCGTGACTTCGAGACCGGCTTCATGCGGCGGCTCCTGCTCGCGGCCCCGAACCGCAGTGGCATCCTGCTCGGGTACGCGTTCTCCGCACTGGTCCGCTGGGCAACCGTCGCAGTCGTCGTGACGGTCGTGGCGCTGCTCGCACAAATGGAGGTCGGCGGCAACGGGGTCGACCTGTTCGGCCTCTACGCGCTTGCATTGCTGCTCAATCTCGCCGGGACGCTCTGGGCCACAGGCGTCGCGATGCGCCTACGTTCGCAACAAGCTGCACCGGTCATGCAGATGCCGGTTTTTCTCCTGCTCTTCTTCGCTCCGGTGTACGTCCCGCTCGATCTTCTCGACGGCTGGATCCACGGCGTCGCCTCGGTGAACCCGATCACTCCGCTGCTGGAGGCTGGTCGTGGCTTCATCTCCGGCAGACCCGAGCTGTCCCTGACGGCGTTCGCGATTGCCGTTGGGCTGATTCTGGGCTTCGCCGCCTGGGCCGTTCGTGGGCTCAGGCGTGCGGAGGCGGCCGGTTGAACGCATAATCCCTGCTAATGGAGCCCGAAGCCTGGCCCACTCCACAGACGCCGGCGCGAGAGCCACTGCCGCGGGTCGAGGATCTCCCCGTCGCCGAGCAGGGCTACGAGCAGGAGAGCGTCAAGGCGGCGTTCGATTCCTTCTACCGTCACGCGGCCCAGGTCGACGCGGCCTTGCGCACGCTCGAGGCCGTGGATTCCTTCCACCGGCACGCTGCGTCCCTGCGGGCTGACGTGCGCGCCCTGCGCACGGCGGGCTGGACGCAGCAGTCGTGGACGCAGCCCCGCTCTTATGGCTACGGCATGCGCGCGCCACGCGAAGGAGTTCCGCCTGCGGTGTGGCGTATCGGTGGCGAGGTCGCGTTCCTGGTTGCCGCCGCGGTGGCGCTGGGGGTCGCGAAGCTCTCGTGGTGGGCGATTGTCCTCGCCATGGCGGGCGCGTTCGCCATCGTCTGCCTGATCGAGTGGCTCGCGGGACGCGAGCAGCTGTCGTTCGTGCGGGCCGCGGCGGCGCCGCCTGCGCATCCCGTGGTGGAGGCCCAGCGGGCAGACGACACGGATGAGCACGACTCGCTGGGGTGGAAGGCCTTCGAGGAGGCGCAGGAACCTTCGGACGCGATGACGATCATCGGCGCTCCCTCACGGGACGACGAACCGGTTGTGGAGACCGTGCCCGAGCCTGCCCCGGAGGATCCAGATTTGCCGCCTGCTGCCGAGGCCGAATTGGGGAGTGGCTCTCCCGAGTCTCGCGGCTGGTGGCGCCGCCGCCAGGACAGCAACGAGGCCGGCCCCGAGCAAGAGCTGCCGCGGCACGTTCGCGTGCTCTCTCCCGGCGAAGGGCTAGCGGACGCGGACCCCTGGGAGGAGGGCTTCGACGGCCCTGGGCCCGACAACGAGGACGACGAGCCCGCCTTCGTCGAGGACGAGGCGCCGCGCGGCTTCAGACGTCGCTAGCCGGCCCTTTCGTCCGGCGCCGTTCCTGCCGATAGGACTCCAATGCGGAAACGTCCCATCGGCCAGATCCTGGTCGAGAAGAACGAGATCTCTGAAGCCGAGCTTGCGGCAGCGCTCGCGGAACAGGAGCGGACCGGCCTCCGCCTGGGCCAGATCCTGATCGAGACCGGGCGGATCTCGTGGCTCGCGCTTGCGCGCGCGATCGCCGAGCAGGTGCTCGACATCGAGGACGTACAGCCCGCGCCGACGGCACCCCCGGCTGCTCCGCCGGCCGCATCCCCGCTTCCGGCGCAACCGCCTCCTGACCCTGCTCTTACAACCGTCGTGGCCTGGTCGGCGACACCGGCATCAGCACCGCCTCCGGTGCCCGTGCCGGCGCCAGTAGCCGTCGCGGCACCGGCGCCCGTCGCGCCGGATCTGATCCGTGATCCGGAGATCAAGCTCCACAGTGTCGAAGCGCTTTTGAAGGAACGCCAGCGCGCGTTCATCGAGCTGGTCACGACCACGGAGACGCTCCGCATGAAGGTCGCCCACCTCGAAGAGATCATCGACGAGCGTGACCGCGAGCTGACCCGGTTGCGCGTCATCCGCGCCAGCTGAGCTCTAGGCCTTAAGGCTGCGGCGCAACAGCCTCGGACGTCCCGAGGACTTTGCCGTCGCGGCCGATCGCCTTCACGGCGTAGAAGGCCGCCGATTTCTTCAGGCGGATCGGAGTCTCGAAGCCATTCTTGGCCACGGTTTGCGCCAGCTTCAGTTGGCCGGCCGCCCGGCCGGCAAGCACCTGCCACCGCACCACGTCGGTGGCGCCGTTCCAGCTCGCATACGCGGCATCTGCTGCGACCACGACGACGGGCCGGTCGGTCGGGTTACCGCGCCATGCGAAGCGGTACGCGCGATACGTGTCGGCGTCCTTGCCCGGAGGCTTACCGTCGCCGAAGTACGCGTCGAAGAGCAGTGCGCCGCTTCGTGAGAGCTCGCTCACGTACGGCTGTGCGCCCCAGCCGACCACGATGTTCCCGTTCGGCAGGAACTGCGCGTTGCCCTCGAATGGCGCGAGCAGGCGTTGCGGATGGTGGTAGCTCCGCACGAGTGTCGCCCTCTTTGCGGCGTCGTTGGCTCGCACGACCAGGACACGGGAGAACTTCTCGACCGGCGGGGCGGCCCCGTTGTCGAAGATCGTGATCGTCCCGTCCGCCTGGCGCCGCGCGTCGTGCTGCCAGGCGAATTTCACCCCGGCGCCGAGCTTGAAGTCGCTCTTCTTGCCGCCGAGCCGCCAGACGACCTTCTTCGTCTTTCGATCGATCTCGTAAACCGCGTGCGTATTGCGCGCAGAGACGAGAAAGTTCCCGTTCGGCTCGACCTCGATCGAGTTGACGTGGAAGTAGTCGAAGGGCGGAGCCTTCGCCTTCGGGGGCGGTGCGTACGACTCTCCGATTGCAACCTCGGGATAGCTGTGCCACTCGAAGAGGACGCGGCCTGTTTCGATGTCGACCTCCTGGACGATCCCGTCCCAGATCTTGCCCCCCTTCGGGCCGCCGACGGGGGAGAGATCGACGGGTAGCCGGTGATACACGGTGAAGAGGGCCGTGTTGTTTTTCGTGATGAGGAACTCGTGCACGTCGCCGACCAGCCCGTTCCCGGCGCGCACCTCCGCGAGGGGGCGGTACGAGGCGTCGTAGATGACATACCACCCGTCACCTACCCCGACGTTGGAGACCTTGCCTCGCCACCAGGTGAGCACCGGCTTGTCGCGGTACTGCTGGACTCGGAAATCCGTGACGCCTCGTGTGTTCAGCGGCTTGAACCAGACGACCTCGCCACGGTTGTCCATGATCATCGGCCCCGCCTGCGCCACGACCATCTTCGGTGCGAGGAAGATGTAGCCAGGCGCGGTGTTGTGCGCCGCCGTCCGAATCTGCAGCAGCGGTGGCTTGAGATCGGGACGCGAGCGGTAGGTACGCGATGGTGGGGCCGCCGCCGCCGCTTGCGTCGTCGTGCCCGCCTGCACGGTGCTCTTCTTCTTTGAGTGACCACAGCCGGCCAGCAGGAGCGTCAGCACCACGAATGCGAAGAGGGCCCGTCTCACGCGCGAGAGCATAAACGCGTCAACCCAGGTTCAACGCAGACGAGCGTCCGTTTGCGGGCAGACACAAGCAAGTTGCCGTCGTGATCGATTTCGATCGAGTTGATGTGAAAGTAGTCGAAGATCCGCCCTGGATCCTTAGGCAGGTGGTAGTAAGACTCGACGAGCTGGACGTGATCGATGCTGCGCCATTCGAGCAGCACGCGGCCGGTCTTGATGTCCAACTCTTGGACTCCACCTTCGAGCACCCGCCCGCCCTTCACGCGAACCTGGCGCGAGATCGTTATCAGGGCCGTGTTCCGCGGTGTGATCTTGAACTCGTGGATGTCAGGGGACATTCCGTTCCCCGCCTGCACGCGCGCGACGAGCCGGTGGGAGTCGTCGTAGATGGAGTAGCCGCGCTTCCCGCTGCCTTCGTCCGGCTGGCCGTGCCACCACGTCAGGACCGGCCGGCCGCGGTAT
>JALYST010000215.1 GCA_030854665.1 Actinomycetota bacterium | reverse complement strand
CTCATGCTGCTTGAATGGGAAAAGGGTGCGGTTCGAGGCTAGCCTTTAAGGTTACCGGGAAGCTGAAGGAGAGTCAACGCGTTCCTGGCGTCACGCTCGTCGTGGCGTAACTGCCTCGACAGTTGCTCCGCCGAGGCGAACTTGCGTGTCTCGCGAAGCCTCATGACGAAATCGATCCGGACGTGCGCGCCGTAGAAATCTCCGCTCGTGTCGAACAGATGCGCTTCGATAGAAGTCGCCGAGTCGCCGAAAGTCGGACGCGGCCCGAGGTTCATCATTCCTCCGACCGACCCACGAGGCGTCTGAACGCGAACTGCATATACACCTTCCGGCGGCAAAAGCTTCCTTGGCGGCGGAGGCCCGAGATTCAAGGTGGGAAACCCGATCGTGCGTCCGCGCTGTACTCCCTCGAGAACCCGCCCGCTCACGGAGTAAAGCCGGCCAAGGCCAGCCGCCGCCCGCTCGAGGTCGCCGCCGGCAATCGCACGGCGGATAGACGTCGACGACACCGAGTGCCCGTCGGCGGTAGCAACCGGGTCGACCACCTCTACCCGGAATCCATCCCGTTCGCCAAGGGTGCGGAGAACGTCGACGTTGCCCGCCCGCTGCCGCCCGAAGCCATGATCGTACCCGATGAGGAGCTCGCGCAGCCGAAACCGGCGGCGAAGGATGAGCTCGACGAAATTTTCGGCTGCGTAGGCCGCGAGCTCCGAGGTAAATGGCAGAACCGCGACATAGTCGAGGCCCGTCTCCGCGAGAACCTCCAGCTTCTCGTAATGCGTCGTGACGAGCAGAGGCGCCGCGGATGGATTCACGATCTCGAGGGGGTGCGGCTCGAAGGTGACGAGAACGCTCGGGATCTTGAGCCCACGGGATCGGGCGACAAGGCGCTCGACAACGTCACGGTGCCCGCGATGAACGCCGTCGAAAGTTCCAACGGTTATGACGGTGCCTTTGACGTACGGGGGCAGTCCCGATTCGTCGGATGGATCGATCCGACTACGCATCGGCGACGACTCGAAGTGGCCTCAGCCGCGCCGGATCGGCGGTGAGGATTTCGAGCGTCGCGGCCTCTCGAACATCGAACTCTCCCACACGGGTGCGCCTGAGCGAGCCCAGATGCGCCGCGGACGAAGTAAGGCGGCCGAGGTCTCTGGCAAGCGCGCGAACGTAGGTGCCGCCGCTGCAGGTGACCACGGCGGACAATATCTCACCGCGCAGCTCCCGGACATCCCAGCTGTGGACCGTAACCTCGACCGCCGGCAGATCGAGCGGCGCGCCCCGCCGAGCCGCGTCGTAAGCGCGCGTTCCATCCACGCTCTTGGCCGAGTAGGCGGGTGGAACCTGAGAGATCTTGCCAGTCAACGTCTCGAGGCTGGATCGAACATCGCTCTCACGCGGAGGAGGCTCGGTGCGGATGACAGTTCCCGTTTCGTCGTCCGTGTCGGTCTCGGCGCCAAACCTGATCATCGCCTCGTAGACCTTCGGCTCTGTGTCGAGGAACGTGGCGAGCCTCGTCGCGCGACCGAGGAGAAGCACGAGGAGACCCGTCGCGAAGGGATCGAGCGTGCCGAGGTGCCCGATGCTGCGCTCGCCATAAATTCTTCTCACGTGCTGAACGACATCGTGCGACGTCATCCCGGCGGGCTTGTCTACGAGGAGCAATCCCTGGATTGGCGAGCGATCTTCGCCGGAGCGCTCAGTCGTCGTCTCGTCCACGCGCTGAGGTGGCGTCCTGCTTCTTGACGTCCGCGAGCAGGGACTCGATGCGAGCGGCCCGGGCGATGGTGTCGTCTTCCTTGAACTGGATCTCGGGCGCAACGCGCAGCTGGAGCTGTCGCGCCAGGCGCGAGCGGAGATGGGACGCAACGCTGTCCAGTCCGTCGAAGGTGGCTTGCTTCTCCGAATTGCTTCCGAGCACGCTCACGTATACGCGGGCGTGCCGCAGATCCGGGCTCACCTCGGCGCCGGTCACGGTTACGAAGCCCACGATGCGCGGGTCTTTTGCCGATTCTGTGAGGAAGGTGGCTACCTCGACGCGGATCGCTTCGGCGACGCGGTCCGCTCGACGCGTGTTACGCAGACGCGCCTGCCGCCGAAGTCAGTGTGCGTGCAACCTGTTCCTTCCGGTAGCATTCGAGCACGTCGCCGACCTTGATGTCGTTGAAATTCTCCACGCCGATACCGCACTCGAAACCTTCACGGACTTCCTTCACGTCGTCCTTGAAGCGGCGCAGCGAGGCGATGGCGCCGTCGTAGATCTCGACGCCGTCGCGAATGACGCGAACGCGGCCCGTACGGTTGATGACGCCGTTCCGGACCGAGCATCCCGCAATCACACCCATGCGCGGCACCTTGAACAGCTCGCGCACTTCGGCCTCACCGAGCACAGTTTCGCGTTCCTCCGGCCGCAGCATGCCTTCCAGCGCGGCACGGACGTCCTCGACCGCTTCGTAGATGATCTTGTACAGCTTGATGTCTACGCCTTCGCGCTCAGCCGCAGCACGGGCGTTGTTGTCAGGCCGCACGTGGAAGCCGACGATGATGGCGCCCGAGGCGCGCGCGAGGAGGATGTCGCTCTCGGTGATCGCGCCGACGCCGCGATGGATGACGTCCACCGAGACTTCGTCGTTCGAGAGCTGGGCGAGCGAATCGGCAAGGGCTTCGGCCGGACCGCCCTGGTCGGCCTTGATGACGATGCGGAGCGTCCGCTTCTGTCCCGGCGCTGTCTGGGACATGAAGTCTTCCAGCGAGATGACGCCCTTGGCCGTGCGGCGGCTCTTCGCTTCGCGGTCGAGGCGCTGGCGGCGTTGCGCGATCTCGCGCGATTCCATCGCGTCCTCGACGACCACGAACTGATCGCCGGCCATCGGGACACCGCCAATGCCCAGAATCTGAACCGGGATCGCGGGGCCAGCGTCCTTGACGTTT
>JALYST010000206.1 GCA_030854665.1 Actinomycetota bacterium | reverse complement strand
GGGGACGTCTTCGTAGAAGCCGCTCCAGCGGTTCCACGCGGGACTCTCCCGATTGAGCTGGTGCTTCAACAGCCAGGACCAGGCGAGGTCGCGTGCGCGTGTGTACGCGTCTGTGTTCCCGGCGCGGATGTCGATCAGCTCGTCGAGGAGCTGGACGGGCCCGGCGACGAGCCCACCGATGCGCCGTCGAACACGGCGCCCGTGCGTGCGTTGACGCGGAAGGGCCACGGTGTGTGCGTTGCGTCCCCGGCCCGCACATGGCGAGCAAGCGCGGTGCCTGCAGCGACCGCAGCACGCAGGTAGCGATGCTCGCCCGTGAGTTCGTAGAAGAGGAGGTACCCGAGGCCGAGCATTCCGACCTTGTCCGTCTCGGTGCCGCCGTAGAAACGCCGCGGGAGACCGGCCAGGCAGCGGCCGTATCTGCGCTCGCCGGCGCAGCTTGTCGCGAAGGGAACCCTCGGCCACGCCCAACCTGCGGGTGAGGTGCCGTGCGCGAGTTGGTAGTCCAGCATCCCCCGGACCGCCTGCACCGCGCGGCGATCACCCGAGTAGGGGTACCACGACACGAGCGAGTCGACGAACGTCGCATTGAGGAACGCGGGGTTGTGTTGCCAGTACAAGCCGCGAAGCGTCACGCCGTCGAAGACCGCGTAGTTGAGATAGACCCTTTCGCCCGTCCGCGGATCGCGCGGGACGTGCTGCTCGATGAACCTCCAGCCCAGACGCAGCACGCGGTCGTACCCGAGCCCTGCCTGCGGCCGATACCAGGGCAGCAGCCTTCCCTGTGCGTCGCGCACCGCGCGGTGCCAGGGGAGCAGCTTGTGCACAGGCCCTGTAAGAGCGGCCCGCAGCGAGGCGGGCTTGCGAGTGCCCAGCAGGTCGAACTTCTTCAGCGAAGGGATGAGCATGAAGTACGGCCGCATGTCCGCGGAGTGGGGCCAGGAGCCGACGATGGTGTAGAGCGGTGCGCTGGGATTGAGCCGGCGCAACTTGCGGGCGAGCGCCACGGACTGGTTCGCTGACCTAACGACTCTGTCCTTCCTGCTCCACCAGAGCTGGAGCGGCATTCCCGACTTCGCGAGCACGCGGGCGTGGGCGATCGGGCTGCGGCCTGCATACGCGCGCGGGGCGCTGCGCGGAGTTCCGCCGATCTCCTCCCGCGCGAGCTTGCGCAGCCCGAAGCCGAGCGGTTTGCCCCATTTCCTGAGACAGCCGCGGTTGCATGGGAGGCGGGCGAAGTCGCGGTAGCGCTGGGCCATGTCGGTCACCGGGTCGAACGCGGCGGCGCCGGCGAGCAGTTTTGGGTGGCGTGCGGCGAGCAGCAAGGTCTCCTGGCCACCCATGCTCGTGCCGAACGCGTAGATGCTCTTCGGTGCGATTCGAAGCCACGGAATCGCGCGGCGAACGATCTGCGGCATCCGGGCAAGGTCCTCGATCTGACCGGCGTAACCCCAGGAGAAGCGTCTGAATCTGCGGCCCTGCCCCTCCGGGTTCACGACTGCGAACGGGCCGAGCGTCGGCAGGTTGCCCCAGCGATTGACGTTTTCCTCGGCCGAGACGCCGCGTCCATGCGGCGAAATGATGAGCGGGAGGGGCGGATTGTTGCCGGGGCCGTACCAATCGGGCAGTACGACGTAGGCCGCGCGGCGGTAACCGTCATGAGTCGTGTAGTGGATCGGTACCACCTTCACCAGGACCTGGTCCCACGACGCTCTGCTCGCGGACGGCCCGAGCAGCCCGAGCCCGACGCAGACAGCGAGCACGGCGAGAGAGATAGGCAGACCCCTTCGACCCATCCGAGCAATGATCCCACAGCCGCCGGGCACTGCGGTTCGTGGGAGGTGGAGATTCTTAAGCCGGCGCCGGAACGTCGGCGGTCGCCGAGTGGCCGCGGGACTTCCGCTTTGCCGTCGCCGTGACGACGCGGTTCTTGCCCGTCCTCTTTGCCTCGTACAGCGCGGCATCGGCCGCGGCGACGAGCTCTTCTACGCTGGATTGTGCAGGGAAGCAAGCTGCCCCGAAGCTGGCAGTCACCTGGATGGGGCTTCCGTCCGGCGTGGTGACGAGGAGCTCCTCGAGGTTCTTGCGAATCTTCTCCGCCAGCGCGCGCGCTCCGCTCAGATTTGTTCCGGGGAGCACGAGGGCGAACTCCTCGCCTCCGTAGCGACCCGGGAGGTCGAGCTCGCGAACAGCTTCGGCGAAGGCTCGACCGACTCGGCGCAGAACCTCGTCACCGGTCTGGTGACCGTAGTTGTCGTTGATCGACTTGAAGTCGTCGATGTCGGCAATCACGAACGCGATGTTCGTGCCGAGTCGCCTGGCATGGTCGACCTCATCGTCGAGGCGTTCGTCGAACGCCCGTCGGTTGGCGAGACTTGTCAAGCCGTCGGTCTGCGCTTGCCGCGTGAGGCGGGCGAGATCGGCCAACACGCGGGCAACGGGGCGAGCAAGGCGTGTCGCTAGCCCTGCGGCAAGCGCGAGAGTGATCGCCGCGGCGAAGAGCAGGCGCCTTCTATACGCATTCACTCGAGCCTCGACGGCGGAGACCGGCTCGATCGCGACGAGTGACGCATTGCCGGCAACGAGCTTCGTGGCCGTCGAGAAGAATGGGACGGCGGCGAGCTCGATGCGGTCGTCTCGGACGTCGACGTGTGTGCCCGCCGGGCCTCCCGCAATCACGCGACCGTGCTGAACCAGCAGGAGCGCGGCGTGTTTTGGCATCGGCGTGGCGTTCTGCAGGACGGCGAGCAGCGAGCGATCCATGGGGACGCCCATGGTCACCCGCGCGACCACGTGATCTTGTCGTGCCAGAGTGGCGGTCGCAGTAACCCGCGGTTCCTGCGGAAGCTTTCCGAACGTGCGACCCCGCAGCACGATTCGGGCATCGTGGGAAAGCGCGAGCGAGCGGAGTTGTGCCTCGTTTGTTCCAAGCACGGCGTGCTGGAGTGACGCGGATGCTGCGAGCTCGCTGACCCGCGTGCGGAGGTTGGCTCGCATTGTCGAGAACGTCGAGGCGGCGACGCGTGCCGTGCTCGCAAGCTCGGTCGCGGCCTCCTGTCGATTCGAATGCCTGGCGCTCAGGTCCAGCGTGAAGACGAGCGCGGCGATGGCGGCCGTGAAGATCAGGAAGACGACGAGCGCAGCGCGGGTGACGGCCAGTCGGCCGTAGCGCGAACGAAAGCGGCCTTCCACCTACGGTCCCTTCTTCTTGTCTTTGTCCTTGTCTTTGTTCTTGTCTTTGTCCTTGCCGCTGTTACTTGCGCTGGCGCTACCGGCACTCGGGTTGTTTCCGCCCGCGTTGCCGTTGCCGTTGCCGCCTGCGTTGGCGCCACCGGCGTTGGGATTGTTGCCGCCTGCGTTGGGGTTGTTCCCGCCGGCGTTGCCGTTCCCGTTGCCGTTGCCACCGGCGTTGGCGCCACCGGCGTTCGGGTTGTTGCCGCCCGCGTTGCCGTTTCCGTTTCCGTTTCCGTCGGCAGGAGTGGTGCCCGGGTCGGGCGTCGTCGTCGTTGGGTCCGAAGAGCTTCCGTCGCTCGGCGGGGTGTCTTCGGCGACGGGCGGCTCCTGCGATTCCGCTGCCGGGGCGTCAGTGTCCGAGGGCAGTGGGGGATCGATCGGGAGCGTGGGGGGTGTAGGCGTCTCGGGCGCCGGCTCTGGCACGCGTGGCGGCGGTGTCGAGACAGGAGGCTTTGGAGGCGAAGGCGCCGGCGCGGGCGGCGAAGGAGCAGGCGCAGATGCTGCCGATGCGAGCTGGGAGCTGTCGGTGACGCGAGGATCGGTGTCAGGAGCCGCGGACGGTGCCGGTGGTGCCGGGGGCAGTGCGACGACCATCGACGTGTCCGACCGTGTCTCGGTATCCAGTTGCTTGGTGGCGAGCTCCTTGCCCAGCGTGTCCGGGGCCGGGAGCAGCAGGGAGAGAAGCCGAGCCTGGCGGCCCGCGACGCCGTTCGACCTCGCGAACGTGCGGCTGTCCTGGACGCCGAGAACGGCGCTGCTCAGAGAGATCGCGACATTGCTGTTCTGGCCGCCGCCCACACCCGGCAGCAGAGGTAGTCCCGGCAGAGCCAGGCCGATCCAGAGCATGCTCGCGAACGTCGCGGTCGCAGCGAGTCCCGCCGACTCGAAGGTCGACAGAAGCCTCGAAGCCATCGAGGGCCGTGTGGGTGTTTGCCGCCTATTCTCCATGTCCGCCAACCGCAGGTACTTGTCCGAAAACATCGGCGATTCTCGGCCCCGAGGGCGTCCCTCATCCGAGTGAGTAGGGCTACGAAGAGGCTTCTTGTAGTGATCGGCGCGGTCGGGCTCGTCGTCCTAGCCGTCAGCGCGGGAGCGGGCGCGCGGAGCGAGGCAACGCGAATTCAAATCGCGGCCACGATGGTCGCGGGCGACGAGGTGCCGACCCCAAAGGGGGACGTCGGCTCGGCTCGCGGGTCGTTCACCGCGACGCTGACCAAGTCGGACACCGGCGCCGTTCTCAACTGGCAACTGTCGTTCGGCAATCTCACGGGCCTAACTCGCAGAGACTCGAACGGGCCCGGGCCAACCGTCCGGGCCCGTCCGTGCTGCACTGAGCGAGCTGACCTCCGGGATAGGGTCTGCGCGTGAAGAGCACTGCGCGAGCGGTCGTGATCGGCGGCGGCGTCGGCGGCTGCGCGATCCTCTACTGGCTCGCGCGACTCGGCTGGCAGGACGTCGTCCTCTGCGAGCGCGCCGAGCTCACGAGCGGCTCGACCTTCCACTCGGCAGGGCTGGTAGGCCAGCTTCGCGGCTCCCTCAGCCTGACGAAAATGATGATGAGCTCCGTCGAGCTGTACCGGACGCTCGGGGCCGAGGTCGAGCTCGAGACCGGGTGGCACGAGGTGGGCTCGCTGAGACTCGCGTCGTCGCCGGAGCGGATGGAGGAGCTTGCGCGCCAAGCCGGCTGGGCAAAAACCTTCGGCCTGCCGCTCGAGCTCGTCTCGGCCGACGAGGCGCAACGACTGTTTCCGCCGATGTCGACCGAAGGCGTTCTCGGCGCCGCGCACCTGCCGACCGACGGCTACATCGACCCGAGCCAGTTGACCTACGCACTCGCGGAAGGCGCGCGCCGGCGCGGCGCCGAGATCCACACCAACACGCGCGTCACGGCGATCGACGTCGACCGTAACCGGGTCACCGGAGTCGTGACCGATCGGGGCGAGATCCAGACAGAGATCGTGGTCGACGCCGGAGGAATCTTCGCGCGGGAGATCGGAGAGCTCGCCGGCGTGAACGTGCCAGTGATCCCGATGGCGCACGAGTACCTGATCACCAAGCCGTATGGCGTCCCGCTGGACGTGCCGACGATGCGCGACCCGTCTCTGCTCGTCTACTTCCGCGGCGAGTCGGGCGGCCTCGTCATGGGTGGCTACGAACGGGACCCGGCACCGTGGTCGCTCGACGGCATACCGGGTGACTTCAACGGGAAGCTGCTCGCCGAGGACTGGCCGCGCTTCGAGGAGCTGATGGAGGGGGCGCTCGTGCGCGTGCCCGAGCTCGCGGATGCGGAGGTGATCAAGCTGATCAACGGGCCGGAGGCCTTCACGCCTGACGGCGAGTTCATCCTCGGCCCGTCCGACGTACGAGGCTTCTGGGTGGCCGCCGGCTTCTGCGCGCACGGGCTCGCCGGCGCCGGCGGGATGGGGCAGCTCATGGCCGAATGGATCGTCGAGGGTGTGCCGAGCCTCGATGTCTGGGAGATGGACTCGCGGCGCTTCGGCCGCAACTACGAGAGCCGCGAGTACACGCTGGCGCGCACGATCGAGATCTACGCGACGTACTACGACGTCAAGTATCCCGGGCACGAACGGAAGGCAGGACGGCCGCTGCTGATGTCGCCCACCTACCCACGCGCGCAGGAGCTCGGGGGCGTCTTCGGAGAAAAATCCGGCTGGGAGCGCGTGAACTGGTTCGAGCCCAACGCGGCTTCGGGGGACGAGTCGCTGCGCCCGCGCGGCTGGGCCGGTCGACTGTGGTCGCCGGCAATTGGAGCGGAGCACGTCGCGTGCCGCACGACGGCCGCGCTCTTCGACGAAACGTCGTTCGCCAAGATCGAGATCGCTGGGAGAGGAGCCGACGATTTTCTCGAGCGGTTGTGTGACAACAAGGTCGCGCGCGACATCGGCGCGATCACATACACGCAGATGCTCAACCAGCGCGGCGGGATCGAGTGCGACTTCACGGTCACGCGGCTCGCCGAGGACCGCTTTCGCATCGTGACGGGCACGGCGTTCGGCCTGCACGACCTCGCCTGGATCCGCCTGCATGCGCCTGACGGCATTGATGTCCACGACGTCACGTCGAAGTACGCATGTCTCGGTCTCTGGGGGCCCGCCGCCCGCGCGATCCTCCAGCCGCTGACCGCGGAGGACCTCACGTTCCCGTACATGCGCGCGCGAGAGCTCGGCATCGGCCGGATCCCGTGTTTAGCGTTGCGCGTCACCTACGTGGGCGAGCTCGGCTGGGAGCTCTACTGTCCGACGGAGCTCGGCCTGCAGCTCTGGGAGACGATCTGGGAGGCCGGCCGGGGCCACGGGCTCGCAGCCGGCGGCTACAAGGCGATCGACTCCCTGCGGCTCGAGAAGGGCTACCGCGTGTGGGGGTCGGACATCACGCCGGAGGACACACCGTTCGAAGCAGGTCTTGGCTTCGCCGTGAAGGTCGACAAGGGCGAGTTCATCGGACGAGACGCACTGCTCGCCGCCGAGAAGCCCAGTCGTAGCCTCGCGTGCCTTGTGCTCGAGGACCCACGGTCGGTCGCACTCGGCTCCGAGCCAGTTCGCGTCGACGGCGAGATCGTCGGTCGCGTCACCAGCGGAGGCTACGGCTACACGGTCGAGCGCTCGATCGCATACGCCTACCTGCCGGTGGAGTCGGCTACGCCCGGCACGAGAGTGGAAACCGAGATCTTTGGCGAGTGGATCGGCGGGGCGGTTGCCGAAGAACCGCTCTTCGACCCGAAGGGCGAGCGCATCCGCGCGTAGTGCCGTCTAACCGAGCAGACGCCGCATGAGCTCGACATCCAGGGCGCCGACGATCTCGTCCGCCGCCGCGAGCCTGTCGACCTCGACTGTTCCTTCGAGCGCGATGCAATACAGACTTGCCGCCTTTGCCGCCGCGACGCCCGCCTCCGAGTCCTCGAGGGCGAGCACTTCGTCCGGGCGCCGTCCGAGCAACTCCAGCGCTCGGGTGTATCCCGCCGGATCGGGCTTGCCGACCGCAACGTCCTCGGTCGCGACCACCAGTGAGACGAATTGGGCGAGCCCCGCCGCAGCGAGCACCGATTCGATCTCTACCCGTGCGGCACCGGAGACGACCGCGAGTTGAGCGCGCGCTGCCGCGTACCGAACAGCCTCCCGCGCGGCCGGCCCCACGGTGGAGCCGCCTGCAGCACGCGCCTGGTAGCGGCTCACGCGCTCCGCTACGAGCTCGGGCCGGTCCTCCCCCAGCCAGGTCCGCACGATCTCCGGGTCGGACAAACCGGCGAGGTGAGCGAAGTACTCGGCGCCGTCGAGCGGCTTGCCTGCCTCGGCGAAGATCTCGCGATAGATCTCGCACTGGATGTGTTCGTCGTCCGACAGCGTGCCGTTGAAGTCGAAAAGCAGCGCAGCCGGCCTCACTGGGCCAGTTTAGGATCGCCCGGTGGAGCCGGAGCAACTGGCCGAACGGGTCTGGCCGGGGCAGCAGGTGTGGATCGAGCCGCTCGGCGGCGGCATCACGAACCGGAATTTCAAGGTCGAGGTCGAGGGACAGGTATTCGTCCTGCGGATCGGCGGCAGAGACACCGAGCTCCTGGGGATCGACCGCGTGGCCGAACACGCCGCCTCGTGCGTTGCTGCTGAGCTTGGGCTCGGGCCCGAGGTCGTCGCGTTCGTCGAGCCTGAGGGCTACCTCGTGACGCGCTATGTCGAGGGCGAAGTCGGCAAGGTTGATGTCGCCTTGGTCGGGGCCGCACTCCGACGGCTGCACGACGGCCCGCCTCTTCCCGGGCGCTTCGACAGCTTTCGCGTCGTCGAGGCTTACCGTGCCACCGCCCGCGAGCACGGCGTCGGGGTGCCGTCTGCGTACGCGCGGGCGAAAGACCTCGCGGACCAGATCGAGCGTCGGCGCTTCGGTGCGCCGCTCCGGCCCTGTCACAACGACTTGCTCAGCGCGAACTTCATCGACGACGGCCATCGCCTCTGGCTCGTCGACTGGGAGTACGCCGGCATGGGCGACCCGTTCTTCGATCTCGGAAATTTCGCCGTCAACAACGAGCTCGCCGAGGAAGGCGAGAGCGCGCTCCTCGCCGCTTACGGCAGCAACGAGGGCGACGCGCTCGTGTTGATGCGGTTCATGTCCGACTTCCGGGAGGCGATGTGGGGGATCGTGCAGCTCGCAATCTCGGAGCTCGACTTCGACTTCGGTGCCTATGCCGAGGAGCACTTCGAGCGGCTCGCGCGGACCGCCGCGGAGCGGCGTTTCCTCAGGGCGCTTCAGGGGACCTAGTCGGACAGCCTCCGTGTCGACGTAAGTACGCACCGCGAGGGCGGCTGTCGGTGGAGACTTGACAGCTCAACTGCGATCAGCGGTTAATAGCCAGTCCTGGCCACTCGGAAGGAGAGTGTTTTGAGTACCCAACCACCCCCGCGTATCGAACCTCGGAGGACGAGAAGCTCCTGCACAAACTTGGCTACGCCCAGGAGCTCCTCCGGGCGATGGGCGCGTTCCGGAACTTCGCGATCTCGTTCACGA
>JALYST010000200.1 GCA_030854665.1 Actinomycetota bacterium | reverse complement strand
CTCATCGGCCGGCCTTTGGCCGATGAGCGGTGGAAGGGGCGTCAGGGGAAACCGGGAGGTTTCCCCGCTCTTTCTCCTCAGCGTTCGCGGCGGCGGTCGCAATGCTGCGGGCGCTGAGGCGATCCCTAAAGAAGGGAGCCCGTGAGGGAAACATGGTTTCCCTCACGGGAGCGAGCCGAAGGCGAGCGCGCGGTTCACGCGACGCCGGTAGAGGCGAGGTCGATCTTGGGGACTGGAACGGCGGCCAGCACCGTGTCGAGGATCGCGTCCGGCGTCACTTCTTCCGCGAGGGCCTGGTACGTAAGGACGAGACGATGACGCAACGCGTCCTTCGCCAGCGCGTGCAGGTCGTCGGCCAGGACGTAGTCGCGCCCGCGCACGAGTGCGAGCGCACGGGATGCCTGCACCAGGCTGATCGGACCACGCGGACTAGCGCCGTAGGCGATGAAGTCCTTCAGGCCTTCGACACCGTGTGCGGCCGGGTCGCGCGTGACGGTCGCGATGCCAACGGCGTAGCTGACGAGCGCTGGATCGACATAGACGTCGAACACAGCCCGCTGCAGCGACTGCAGATCCTCGAGCGAAAGCGCCTGCCGCAGCTCGGGTGCCGCGACAAGTTGGCGCTGCACGATCGTGAGCTCCTCGTCGTGCTCCGGATAGTCGATCAGCACCTTCAGCATGAAGCGGTCGACCTGGGCCTCGGGCAACGGGTACGTGCCTTCGGACTCGATCGGGTTCTGCGTCGCCATCACGAGGTACGGATCCGGAACGGGGTAGCTCGTGTGCCCGATCGTGACCTGCCGCTCCTGCATCACCTCGAGCAAGGCCGACTGGACCTTGGCAGGGGCACGGTTGATCTCGTCGGCGAGCAGGAAGTTGCAGAACACGGGACCGAGTTCCGTTTCGAAGGCGCCTTCGCCGGGTCGGTAGATGCGGGTGCCGACGAGATCGGAGGGAACGAGGTCGGGTGTGAACTGCACACGGGAGAACGAGCCTCCGAGGACGCCGGCCGTCGTCTTGATCGTGAGCGTCTTCGCGAGCCCGGGCACCCCTTCGATCAGGAGGTGGCCCTGAGCCAGAAGGCACACGAGAACCCGCTCGAGCATTTCGTCCTGACCTGCGATCACCCGCCGGATCTCGAAAAGGGCCTGCTCGAGCCGATTCTTGGCCTCGGCCGGCGAAAGCACGGGCAAGTCGGTGCGCTGCTCGGTCACGTCGTCTCCCTCCTTCGCTTACGCGGAGTCATATACGAGAGCAAGAGAACTGGTTTCTCCTGAGAGCGTACGGGGTGTCGGTGGACAGGACCCGGTCGGGAGGCGTAGCCTTTCCCCATGACGAAATTCCTGATCGAACGGAAGTTCCACGTCGGCGAGGCGGACATGCCCGAGGTCAGCCGGAGGTCGAAGAGGATTGCGATCGACAGCTATCCGGAGATCACGTGGTTGCATAGCCACGTCGTCATCGACAGCGCTGGGACCGTGAAGACCTACTGCATCTACGAAGCGCCGACCGAGGCAATCGTCCGGCAGCACGCGGAGGAGCTCGGGGTTCACGATGTCGAGGGGGTCTACGAGGTCGCCGGCGATGTCACGCCGGACGACTTTCCGCTGGACTAGGAATCGGCCGGCTGGGGGCTCCTCCGCCCCATCAGCTCTGCATCGCTCACGTGGACGACCGCGACCGCGGCGACGGCTTGCCGCTTGGTGACGTTGCGCCGAAGCTCGGGATCGTCGTCGCCGATGAGATCCAGCGCCTGCTGGTAGAGGCCGACTGCTTCCTCTTTCGCCCACCCCCGCCCGGCCTGATCGCCCGCGACCACGAAGTACTCCGCCGCTCGGCGGCCCTGGCCAGCTTCCCGCCAGTGCTGAGCCAGGGCCGAAGCTGCTGCAGGATTCTCCGAGGTCGCCTCCTCGAGAAATGCGGCGACCTGAGCATGTCGCTTGCGACGCTGTTGGCGTGGAAGCGTTGCGTAGGCCGCGTCGCGGATCAGGTCGTGCTTGAAGCTGAACTGCTGATCTCCGCGCAGCCTCGAAACGGGCTCGCGCCGAATGAGATCTCGCCCCTCGAGCGAGTCGAGCAGCTCGGCCAGGTCGAACTGGCCTGAGGACATCCGCTCCAGCGCGCCCGTCCAAAAAACCTTTCCCACGACCGCTGCATCAAGCAACACCGCCCGCTCGGCCGGCGGGAGCGCGTCCAGCCGCGCCGACACGATAGCGCGGATCGTCGTGGGCATCTCTCCCGCCGCCGTCGCTTCGGCGCGCTCGGCCACCGCCGCGGCCAGCTCCTCGATGAAGAGAGGGTTTCCTTCGCCTACGAGGCCGATGCCGCCGGATTGCTCGCCGGGTTTTTGCATCTGTAGCAACACCTGGGCCGCCAGGTCCTTCGCGTGCTCCTCGCTGAGCGGCTCGACAGGAAGCGCGGTAAACCCGGGTAGGCCACCTCCCCAGGCCTGCCGGCGCTCCAGCAGGTCCGGACGGGCCAGGGCGAGCAAGAGAAGCGGGACGTCGCGGACGCGCGAGGCGAGCACCTCGAGTAGGTCCAGCATGCCGCCGTCGGCCCAGTGAATGTCCTCAAAGACGAGCACGGTCGGTCGCTCGTTGGCAAGCGCCTCGACCAGGCAACGGGCAGAGAAGAACAACGTCTGGCGGTCGCCGACGCCGCCTTCCCTCCCTACACCGATCAGCATTGCGATGTGCGAGGAGGCGTCACTCGCTTCGCCGTCGAGCAGCTCGGCAACCGCTTGGTCGAGCTTCCTGCACGCGACCTCCGCTTCATCCGTGTCGAAGATCCTCGCCACCTGCTTCACCTGGGTGGCGAAGGCGCCGTACGGGAGCACCTCGCCGTACGGAAGGGATCTGCCCTTGATCACGCGCGCGCCTCCGGCCTCCGCGAGCAGCCCGAACTCAGTTGCCAATCGCGTCTTCCCGATGCCGGCCGGACCGAAGAGTGTCACGAGTTGCGGACGGCGCTCGGCGACGACTCGCTCCCACGTTCGCTCCAAAACAGCCAGCTCCGACGCTCGTCCCAGCATCGGCACGCGGCCTGCTGCGCGCTCGCCAGGACCGGCGGAAGCGGCAAGGGCCCGCCACACATGCACGGGATCTTGCTTGCCCTTGGCGACGACGGGCTCCGCGTCTTCGTAGCGAATGACAGAACGCGTCGCTCGGTAGGTCTCTTCACCGACGAGAATGCCGTTGACCGGAGCCGCCTCCTGCAGGCGCGACGCTGTGTTGACAACGTCGCCTGCGACGACCCCTTCCCCCTGCGCAACGCTTGCAGCGAGCGACACGAGAGCCTCGCCTGTGTTGACCGCGATGCGAATCTTCAGCGCGAGCTCGGCATCGTTTCCGTTCATCTCGTCGACTGCAGCGCACATCGCGAGGGCGGCTCTAACAGCACGTTCCGGATCGTCCCCGTGGGCCACCGGCGCTCCGAAGACCGCCATCACCGCATCTCCGATGAACTTCTCCACCGTCCCACCGAAGGCCTCGATCTCGGAGCGAACGCGCGCGAAGTACGGCGTGAGGATTGCCCGCACGTCCTCCGGGTCGAGGCGCTCGGCGCGGGCCGTGAAACCGACGAGATCCGCGAAGAGGACCGTGACAACCTTCCGCTCCTCGGACAATGCGTGCGACCGGTCTGGGAGCGGTTCGGCGCAAGCCAGGCAGAACTTCGCGATCGGTGGGTTCTCCTGGCTGCAATTCGGGCAGGTTGCCACGGCCAAAGCGTACGGGCGGAGGCGGAAGCGGTCTAGCTTCCGGTGGGCGACCTCCCGCGGCGATCGTGCAGGAAGGCCGCGATCAGAGCGATTCCGGCCATCACGGCAGAGGCGATCGTGAGTCGATCACGGCCGCCGGAGCCTCCGCCGTTAGGCACTGCGAGCCAGTCGCCTTCCGATCGGCCTTGCCGTTGCACGACTCGAGCAGGAAGTCGCTTGGGCGAACCACGCTTGCTTGTCATCGGCCTTCCAGGACGAAGTCGAATCGCGCCAGGAAACGGTGTTTCGCAATTCGGAGGCGCACGATGAGGCGCCGGTCGATGAACGGATCATGCGCGTTCAATGCGACGCCGGGGAAATAAAGCATCGTCGTGACCGGGCGCTCCCCCGGCGCGCGCACCGTCACGTGGAGATGACGCGTGCGATTCGCATACGGCCCCGGCAGGATCGTCTGAAGCCAGTAACGGCCTCGATCGTTCGTGAACTGGTGGCTACGCAGCTTGAAGCCCTTGTCGTCGTAGACGCCATTCTCGTCGGCTTGCCAGAAATCGACTCGCGCACCGCGGACGGGCCGACACCCACTCGCCAACACGTACCCGCTGAGAGTGATTGGCGTTCCGCGGATTCCGAACCCCACGACCGAGTGACGGACGGGGGACGCCTTGAAATGCGCCCCACCGATTTGCCCGGGGGTAAGAGCGAATCCGTTGCAAGCGGCTGTTGCCGCAGGTGACGAAGCGGCAACCGCCGCGCAAAGGGCTACCGCCGGCACTGCGACGACGACGCACGGGCGCAGGTCCAGCACGAGCGCCATTGAAGCAATCGTTCGATACTCCATGCTTGATTGAATGACCCCCGTGGCGAGTGGATCCCCGCCGGCTCTGCCGATCCGGCGCAATACGGTGATCCTCTCGGCCACGATGGCGGTCAACTCCGCCGTCCTCCAGCTGACCGCCGCAGTCTCGTCGCTGACATTCGTGCTGGTCACCGGAGTCAGAGGCCTGCTCGGTCTCGGCCCAGCGATCTTCCTCACGTCCTCTGGGCTGACTGCAGTGCCCGCCGGCCGCCTGATGGACCGCTTCGGCCGCACCCCCGTCATGACGGCCGGCTTCGCGCTCGGCTCGGCCGGGTGCGCGCTCACAGCTCTCGCGACGCGCACCGGCTCGACGGTCGCGGTCATAGCCGGCTTCGCACTCGTCGGCGCGTCGAGCGGCATCTCGCTCCTCATCCGCACGGCCGCGGGCGACATGTATCCGCCCGAGCGGCGTGCGCGCGGAATCTCATACGTGTTGTTCGGATCGGTCTTCGGCGCGATCCTCGGTCCGACCATCTTCGGCCCGCTCTTCGCAGGCAAGGAGGTGAAGGCTGACGCGCTGACAGTACCCTGGCTCGCCGCGGGAGGGCTCGCGCTGGTCGCACTCGGGCTTGTTCAGTTCGTGCGGCCCGATCCGAAGCGAATCGCCGAGCTGATCGGTAGCCGGGACAACGTGCCGGTCGAGGCCGCCGCTCCGCTTCGCGAGCTCGTGCGCCGTCCCGGCGTTCGACCCGCGATGCTCGCCGCGCTGGCAAGTTTCGGCGTCATGGTCTCCGTGATGAACCTGTCCGGTTACGTCGTCGTGGAGCACTATCACCACAGCCAGGACTCCGTGTTCCCGATCATCGGCGCACACGTCTTCGGCATGTACGCGCTCGTCCTCGTGATCGGCGCCCTGATCGACCGCCTCGGTCGTGTACCCGCGCTGCAGATCGGGCTCGTCGTGATGGCGATTTCGACGATCGGTCTGCTCTGGGTCTCCAGCGTCTTTGCGACTGCCGTGCTGCTGCTAGGGCTCGGCCTGGGGTGGAACTTCTCGTTCGTCGCCGCAACCGCTCAGCTCGCCGATCGCACGAGCCCGTCCGAGCGCGGCAAGCTGCTCGGCTTCAACGACCTGCTCGCCGCGCTCTTCGGCGCGAGCCTCGCTCTGCTCGGCGGCTATGCGCTCGACGCGATCGGCGTGGGCGCGCTGGCGATCGGCGCAACGGCCATCGTCGCCGCGCCGGTGCTGCTGATCGCGCGCACGGCGGCGAAGCCCACGGCGCAACAGCAGGCATGAACATGTAGGCCTTGCGCACGCTCGTCGTCGCAGCGTGTGCCCTGCTCGTGCTGACACGGCCTCGACGAACGATGCTCGGGCAGAGGCACCGACCCGCCGGTATGAATCACGCCCCGACCTCAAGCCCCCGACCGTCGAGATCCTGAAGCGCACGAAGCGCACCACGCCCGGCTACATCTTCATCGCACCGAAGAAAGAGGTGCAGGCGGGGCCACTTATCCTCGACAACCGCGGTCGGGTCGTCTGGTTCCTGCCGCTCAACACACACGGGGTGACCGACTTCCGCATGCAGCGATACCGCGGCCGGCCGGTCCTGACGTGGTGGCACGGCCAGCCGGACGAAGGCAGCGGGAAGCGCGGCTACTCCATCTACGACGACTCCCACCGGCTCGTCGCGCGCGTGCAGGCGGGGAACGGAATG
>JALYST010000153.1 GCA_030854665.1 Actinomycetota bacterium | reverse complement strand
GATCGTTCGCGACGAGGTAAAGGCGAAGCGCGAAGAGGTCATGAGCATCAAGGCGCTCGAGCCGAAGACCGAGGCCGAGTACCGCGCGCTCGCCGACAAGTACCGCTTCTTCCGCGCACAGATGGGCGCCGAGGCCGTCCTCGAGATCATGCGGCAGATCGATCTTGAGAAGCTCTCGCTCGAGCTCCAGGCAGAAATGCGCTCGACCACCGGGCAGCGGCGCAAGAAGTCCATCAAGCGGCTCCGTCTGGTGAAGGCGCTCCTTCGATCGGGCGCGTCGCCCGAATGGATGATCCTCACGATCCTCCCGGTCATTCCGCCCGACCTGCGCCCGATGGTGCAGCTCGACGGCGGCCGGTTCGCGACGAGCGATCTGAACGATCTCTATCGCCGCGTGATCAACCGGAACAACCGGCTCAAGCGTCTTCTCGAGCTCGGCGCGCCGGAGATCATCATCCGGAACGAGAAGCGGATGCTCCAGGAGGCGGTCGACGCTCTCATGGACAACGGCCGTCGCGGCCGCGCGATCTCGGGTACCGGCAACCACAAGCTGAAGTCGCTCTCCGACATGCTCCGCGGCAAGCAGGGCCGGTTCCGTCAGAACCTGCTCGGCAAGCGCGTGGACTACTCGGGTCGTTCGGTGATCGTCGTCGGCAACGACCTCAAGCTGAACGAGTGCGGCCTGCCGAAGAAGATGGCGCTCGAGCTTTTCAAGCCGTTCGTCATGAGGCAGCTCGTGGAGCGAGGCCTCGCCCACAACATCAAGAGCGCGAAGCGCTACGTGGAGCGCGTTTCTCCCGAGGTCTGGGACGTCCTGGAAGAGGTCATCAAGGACCACCCCGTCCTTCTGAACCGCGCGCCAACGCTCCACCGCCTCGGCATCCAGGCGTTCATGCCCAAGCTCATCGAGGGCAACGCCATCCAGATCCACCCGCTCGTATGCGAGGCCTTCGGCGCCGACTTCGACGGCGACCAAATGGCCGTGCACGTCCCTCTCTCTGCAGCGGCGCAGGCCGAGGCCAAGCACCTCATGCTCTCAACTCGGAACATCCTGAAGCCCGCCGACGGCCAGCCGGTCGTCACGCCGCGCCAGGACATGGTGCTCGGCACGTACTGGCTCACGCTCGACGCCGACAAGAAGCAGGAGTCCCGCATCTTCGGCGACTACGCGGAGGTGCAGTCGGCTTACGACATGGGCATCGTGACTTACCACTCGCCGGTCAAGATCCCGCACAACGGAGGCGTCATCGACACCACCGTCGGCCGGGTGCTGTTCAACGCGGTGCTTCCGGAGGAGCTGCGCTTCATCAACCAGGTGCTCGACCGGGGCAAGATCCGCGAGATCGTCACCGCGCTCTTTGACCGCTACGGCGGCGAGGTCACCGCGGAGGTCGTCGATAAGATCAAGACGATCGGCTTCGCGGCCGCGACCGTGGCGGGCGTTTCCATCTCGATCAACGACGTCGCGGTCCCGCCGGAGAAGGCGGCAATGATCGCAGCGGCCGAGAAGAAGGTCGCCGAGATCGACCGTCAGTTCCAGCGCGGCCTCATCACCGAGCAGGAGCGCTACGAGGCGACGGTGAAGATCTGGACCGACACGACGAGGGACGTCATCGAAGCCATGATGCGCACGCTCGATAAGCGTGGCTCCGTCTACATGATGGCCACGTCTGGCGCTCGTGGTAACACGCAGCAGATGGGCCAGATCGGCGGCATGCGCGGTCTCATCGCCGACCCTCAGGGCCGGATCATCGACCTGCCCATCCGTTCGAACTTCCGAGAAGGCCTTTCCGTTTTGGAATATTTCATTTCGACTCACGGCGGACGCAAGGGTCTCGCCGACACGGCCATCCGGACCGCCGACTCGGGCTACCTCACGCGGCGTCTCGTCGACGTCGCCCAGGACGTGATCGTCCGCCTCGAGGATTGCGGCGACGAGGACGGCATCTTCATCAACGCCGATGAGGTCGGCGCGGTCGAGCCGTTCGCCGACCGTCTCTTCGGCCGGCTCGTGGCGCAGGACATCAAGGACCCGAAGGACAAGCTCATCGCCAAGCGGGGCGACCCGATCGATCTCATCCTCGCGAGCACGATCGCCGACTCGGGGGCTCGCCGCGTGCGCGTGCGATCGCCGCTCGGATGCCACGCCAAGCACGGCATCTGCCGCGCTTGCTACGGTCGCAGCCTCGCGAGCGGGAAGCTCGTCGAGGTGGGTGAGGCGGTCGGCATAATCGCCGCGCAGTCCATCGGCGAGCCGGGCACGCAGCTCACGATGCGTACGTTCCACACAGGCGGCATCGCCGGTAAGGACATCACCATGGGCCTCCCGCGTGTCGAGGAGCTCTTCGAGGCGCGCGTACCCAAGGGTGTCGCGGTCGTCTGCGAGATCGACGGGATCGCCGAGACCGTCCGTGACCCGGATGGTTCTCGGAAGATCGTCGTTCGCAACTCGCAGGACTACACGGTGCCCATCTCCGTTCCGCCGGGCTACGTGCTCGCGGTCGAGGACGGCGCCGACGTCATCGCCGGTCAGCCCATCGCCAAGCCGGAGCGCCGCACGAAAGGCAAGACGGACATGCCCGCGCCGGTCTCAGGCAAGGTCAGCGTTCACGGGTCAAAGATCACGATCGCCATGAAGGAAGTCGAAGAGCGCATTTACGAGGTCGAGCACACCGCTCGCCTCAGCGTCGAACAGGGCCAGGAGGTCTCGGCCGGAGACTTCCTCACCGACGGCTCGGCGAACCCGCAGGACATCCTGCGGATCTCAGGCCGCGAATCGGTCCACCGCTACATGGTCAATGAGGTCCTGAAGGTCTACCGGAGCCAGGGTGTGACGATCAACGACAAGCACATCGAGATCATCGTCCGCCAGATGCTCCGTAAGGTCCGCATCGAAGAGGCCGGCGACACCGAGCTTCTCCCGATGGAGCTCTTCGACCGGTTCGAGTTCGAGGACATCAACGCGCGCACCATCGCCGCGGGCGGCGAGCCCGCGACGGCTCAGACGGTCCTGCTCGGCGTCACGAAGGCGTCCCTCTCGACCTCGAGCTTCCTGGCGGCGGCGTCCTTCCAGGAGACGACGCGCGTCCTCACCGAGGCCGCGGTCATGGGCCAGAAGGACCGCCTCCTTGGACTCAAGGAGAACGTCATCATCGGCAAGCTCATCCCGGCGGGCACGGGCCTCGCCTCGCGTCGCGAGCAGCTCGACTGGATGCCGAAGGCCCGCGCTCTTGCCGGGTTGTTCGGTGCCGAAGAGGAAGAGACGATCCCGGTGCTTCCACCGGAAGAGCTCTCGCTCGAGGACCTGGACGACGACGAGGAAGACGAGAACAGCGAAGGCCTCGAGGAGCTCGCCGAGCCGACAGAAGCGGACATCAAAGCCCAGGAGTAATTCGCGCTCACACGTGCTCTTAGAGAGGCCGCCGCAGGGCGGCCTCTCTCGTTTCAGAATCGGCTGATGCCGAACGGGCCGATCCGGCATCTGGTCAGGGCAGCGGACGCTGACCTTCTGGACACCTTCCTAATCTCCGCCGTCGCGACGGTCATCGTCATCCGCATCTTCCTCGAGGCCACGGGCTACCCGCAGCTCGGCGGCGGCGGTCTCCACATCGCTCATGTGCTGTGGGGTGGGCTCGGG
>JALYST010000139.1 GCA_030854665.1 Actinomycetota bacterium | reverse complement strand
CTCGGCCCGATCCGGAGCCGCACCCGTGCGCGGCTGGCGTGCCGGGCACTCGACGGAGCCTCCGAGCAGGAGCTCGAGCGTCCCGAGCTCGCACTGCCGCGGCTGCGCGCGCGTCTGCGTCACCTTGCCGACTGCCGGCGGTTCGAAGACGCGGCCCGTCTGCGCGACCGGCTCGGTGCCCTCGAGCAGATCCTCGCCTCTCTTCGCCGCCTCGAGCAGCTGCGCCATTCGCGCTGCTGTCTGGTCGTCCCGTCCGCCGAGCCGGGCTATGCGCGAGGAATCTTCGTCGCCGGCGGACGTGTCGCCGCGGTTCGGACGCTCCCGCGCGGCGCCGGAGCGAGCCTCGAAGTCGACGCGGGGCTGGCCGAGACGAACTGCGCGACACCGGACTATTTGGCGGCGGATGACCTCGATGCGTTGCTCGTGCTCGGCACGTTCATGCGGCGGCCACCGCCAGAGCTACGAGTCGTGCCGCTCGAGCGCGAAGCAATCCTTAAACAGGTGGCGGCTCTTCCACCGGCTCTAACAGGGGACGCTCCAGCGCAGGTTCGCGCTCACGCGGCTTGATGCTCCCCTCTTTGATCTCCTCGGCCCAGTGACATGCGACCTCGTGGCCTGTCGAGAACTTTCGCAGCGGCGGGACCTCCTCGCGGCAACGAGTCGGCTGCACGAATGGGCAGCGAGTGTGGAAGCGACACGCCGCGGGCGGATTCGCGGGGCTCGGTAGATCTCCGGCGAGCAAAATCGGTTGGCGCTGCCGCTCGATGATCGGGTCGGGAATCGGCACCGCCGACAGCAGCGAGATCGTGTACGGGTGCAACGGATTCTCGTACAGCTCCTCGGCCGACGCGACCTCGACGATCCAGCCGAGGTACATGACCGCGATGCGGTCGGAGATGTGGCGGACCACTGCGAGGTCGTGCGCGATGAACAGATACGTGAGGTCGAATTCCTCCTGCAGCTGCTCGAGCAGGTTGATGATCTGCGCCTGGATCGAGACGTCGAGAGCGGAAACCGGCTCGTCCGCGACGACGAAGTCGGGATTGACCGCGATCGCGCGGGCCAGCCCGATGCGCTGACGCTGCCCGCCGGAGAACTCGTGCGGGTAACGGCCGGCCGCATCGGCAGGAAGGCCGACGATCTTCAGGAGGTCGCGAACCCGCGCGTTCGCTTGGCGCCGAGTCGCCAGACCGTGGGTGCGAAGTGGCTCGCCCACGATGCGCCCCACGCTGTGGCGGGGATTGAGCGACGCATACGGATCCTGGAAGACCATCTGCATGCGACGGCGCAACGGTCGCAACTCGTTCTCTCCGAGCTGAGAGATGTCGCGACCTTCGAACAGGATGCGTCCGGCCGTCGGCTTGTAGAGCCGCAGGATCGTTCGCCCGACCGTCGACTTGCCGCAGCCGGACTCGCCGACAAGCCCGACCGTCTCGCCACGGCTGATCTTCAGCGAGACGTCGTCGACGGCGCGGATGTCCCCGACATGGCGGTCGAGGACGATGCCGCTCTTGATCGGAAAGTAGACCTTGAGATGCTCGATCTCGATGAGCGGCCCGCTGCCGTTCGTGCTCATCAGGCGGTGGCCGCCGCGCGGCTGCGGTCCCACTCGTCGACCGGCACGGGGTTGAAGCACGCCACCTTGTGGCCGGGCTCGATCTCGACGAGCTGAGGCACTTCCCGCTGCGACAGGTCGACCTCGTACCTACACCGGGGCTGAAACGGACACGCCGTGGGCGGCCTGAGCATGTTCGGCGGCGACCCTTCGATCGGATGCAGCCGCAAGCGCCGGCCGGCGTCGAGGCGCGGGACGCTCTGCAGGAGACCGAGTGTGTACGGGTGACGAGGCGACCCGAACAGCTGCTCCGCCGAGCCGGTCTCCATGAACATGCCCGCGTACATCACGTTCACGCGCTCGCACATTCCCGCGACGACGCCGAGATCGTGCGTAATCAGGATCAGTGCCGCATTCTCCTCTGCGACGAGCTCGCGCAACAAGTCGAGAATCTGCGCCTGGATCGTCACGTCGAGTGCGGTCGTCGGCTCATCGGCGATCATGAGCTTAGGCTCGCAGGCGAGCGCCATCGCGATCATCGCGCGCTGCCGCATCCCACCGGAGAACTGATGTGGATAGTCACGCAGGCGCTGGTGCGCGCTCGGAATGCCGACGCGGTCCAGCAACTCCGCCGCGCGCTTGTCGGCGGCCTTGCGGTCCATGTCGAAGTGCGTCTCGAGCACTTCTCGAATCTGCCGTCCGATCGTGAGGACCGGGTTCAGCGACGTCATCGGGTCCTGGAAGATCATCGCGATCTCGCGGCCCCGAATCTTGCGAAGCTCGCGGTCGCTCTGCTGGAGAAGATCCTTGCCCCCAAACATCGCGCGACCGGATACGACGCGGCCGTTCCGCGCGAGTAGGCCGAGAACGGCGAGCGAGGTCACGCTCTTGCCGCAGCCGGACTCCCCCACGATCCCGAGCGTTTCCCCCCGCCCGATCTCGAATGAGATCCCGTTGACGGCATGGACGGTCCCGCGGCGCGTCGAGAACTCCACCCGGAGATCCTCGAGACTCAGGAGCGCTGCGCTATCTGGCACGGAGCTTGGGATCGAGTGCCTCACGCAGCCCGTCGCCGATCAGGTTGAACCCGAGCACCGAGATGACGATCGCGATGCCCGGAAAGATCACGAGATGCGGCGCGCTCTGCAGGTAGCGCTCCACGTCGGTGAGCATCGTTCCCCACTCGGGCGTTCCCGGATCCTGAGGGCCGAGGCCGAGGAAACCGATGCCGGCGACGTCGATGATGGCCGTGGCGAGGGCGAGGGTTCCCTGAACGACGGCAGGCGCGATCGCGTTCGGCAGGATGTGCGCCACGAGGATCACCGGTCGGCGAACGCCGACCGAGCGAGCCGCGAGAACGAAATCGTTCTCTTTCTGGGCCAGAATCGAGCCGCGCAGCAGACGCGCGAAGATCGGAACGTTCGTCACCCCGACCGCGACCATGATCTGCCACAAGCCCTGGCCCAGGGCCGCCACGAGCCCGATCGCGAGCAACAGCCCTGGAATCGCGAGCATCACGTCCATCAGTCGCATGACGATCGTGTCGGCGAAGCCGCCGAGGAAGCCGGCGATCGAACCGAGCACCACTCCGATCGAGAGACCCACCGAGACGGAGACCACGCCGACAATGAGGGAGTAGCGGGCACCGAAGATGATGCGCGAGAACTCGTCGCGGCCAAGCTGGTCGACGCCGAAGAGATGGCTGCTCGACGGGCCGGGGCAGCAGCCTTCGATGATTCGCTCGAGATGCGTCTCGTCTGCGCCTTCCGGTGCAATCAGCGGCGCGAGGATCGCCGCGGTCACGAAGAGGCCGACGAGCACGAAACCGGCGATCGCGCCCGGGTTGCGGAGCACCCGGTACCAGACCTCGCGCCACAACCCGGTCGTCGCCTCGAGATCGAGCTCCCTAGCTTCGAGTTCGGCGACGCTCAACGGCTCAGCCTGATCCGCGGATTGATGATCCCGTAGGACAGGTCGACGACGAGATTCACGATCACGAAGATGACGGCGACGAAGAGAATTCCTGCCTGCAGGACCGGATAGTCACGGTTGAAGATCGCCTCCGAGAGCCATCGCCCGATGCCGGGCCACGCGAAGACGGTTTCCGTGAGGATCGCGCCGGAGAGCAGCAACCCCGCCTGGAGCCCGATCACCGTGGACACGGGCAGCATGGCGTTCCGCAGTACGTGGCGGCCATCGACGACGTGCGGCGGCAGACCCTTGGCGCGAGCGGTCCGTACATAGTCCTCGTTCTGCACGTCGAGGACGGCTGCCCGCGTGATTCTCGCGATGATCGCAAGCGGAATCGTCCCAAGCGCAACGGCCGGCAAGAAGAGATGGCGCAGCACGTCCTTGAGCGTCCCCCAGTCCCGCGTGATGATCGCGTCGAGCACGTAGAAATGGGTGGGGTGCTGCGCTGTCCGCTCGACGTCGATCCGGCCGACCGATGGCAGCCAGCCGAGGCGCACCGCGAAGATGTACTTGAGCAACAGCCCGAGGAAGAAGATCGGGATCGAGATTCCGATCAGCGACGCGACGAGGCTGACGTGATCGAAGACGCCGCCGTGGTACTTCGCGGCGAAGAAGCCGAGCGGTATGCCGAGTAAGACCGAAAAGAGCATGGCCGCGAAAGCGAGCTCGACGGTCGCCGGGAAGCGGGTCCGGATCTCCTCCGTCACCGTCCGCCTCGACGCGATGCTGTGGCCGAAGTCGAAGTGGACCGTCTGGTCCAGGTACTTCACGTACTGCACGTAGATCGGGCGATCGAGCCCGTACTGATGTTTCAGGCGCTCTACGCCCGCGGGGGTCGCGCGCTCGCCGAGCAACGCCTCGGCTGGGTCCCCCGGTAGCAAGCGGATCCATGCGAAGACGAGGATCGAGAGCCCGAGCAGGATCGGAACGAGAAGCAGGAGCCGTCGGACGACAAACCGCAACATCTAGTCGTCCGCCGGCTCTTCGCTCTCAGTGCACTCTTATGCGCCGCCGATTGAGATCAGTCGGAGCCACTCGATCTGCACCGGGCTCGGGATTAGCCCCTTCACTCGCTTCTGCAGTCCGAACGCCGACTTCGAGTGGGCGAACGGAATCATCGGGAGGTCCTTCATGATCAAGCGGTTCGCCTGCTGGTACAGAGCGACTCGCTTCTTGTGATTCGTCTCGGCCTCAGCGCGGTCGAGCAGCTTGTGGATCTTGGGGTTCTTGAACCCGAACTCCGGATTCGGGCGCTGGAAGAAGACCCCGAGGAAGTTGTCCGGATCACCGAAGTCACCGCCCCAGCCGAGCATGTGCAAGTCGCCGGCGTCGCCCTTGTGGGCGACACTGAGATAGTCCGGCCGGAACGGCAGGACGTGCGGAGTGACGTCAAACCCGGATTTCTCGAGGCTCGCCTTGAAAGCCTCGAAGGTCTCCTTCGGAGCGGGTAGGTATTGACGTACCCGCGTGAAGTAATAGAAGTCGACCTTGACCGGAAGCGTAAGCCCGGCTTCGCGCAGAAGCGCCTTCGACTTCTCCGGGTTGTAATTGTAGGTCACGACGTTCTTGGCGTAACCCTCCATGCTCGGAGGCATGAACTCCTTTGCGACTTGCCCGAGCCCGCGATAGAGCGCCTTCACCACGGTTGACCGGTCGAGCCCGTAAGCAACGGCCTGCCGCACCTTGAGCTTGTTCATCGGCGGCTTGTTTTGCTGCATCCCGACGTAGGCGACGTTGAAGGCGCCACGTTGGGCCAGCCTGAGCCCCGTGTTCTTCTCGATCGTGGAGAAGTCCTGCGGGTCGACGAGGTCGTAGACGTTCAACTCGCCTGTCTGCAACGCCTGCAGTCGCGCTGCATTGTCCGCAACCGGCCGGAAGATCACCTTGTCGACGAGCGCCTTCGTGCCCCAGTACTTGGCGAACCTGGTGATGGTCAGCTTCTCGCCGAGGATCCACGACTCGAACTTGAACGGCCCCGTGCCGATCGGATGCTTCGTCGCAAACGACCCTGCCGGGTGGAAGACACCGTTCGCGTCGACCTCGCCCTGGTCGGCTCCGTACTTGACGAGAGCAGTCGGGCTCATGATCGCGAAGTTGCGCAGCGCCAGCCCGGCGAGGAACGAGGCAGACGGGCGCGTCAAGATGATCTGAACCTTGTACGGCCCGATCGTCTTGCAACTCCTGTAGAGGCTCGAGTTCAGCGTCTCGTCTTGCGACTTCCCGACGGTGTTCTTAAAGCCGCCGAAGACCTGCTGCCAGTAGTACGTCGCGTCGATGCTCTGGAACGACCCCGTGAAGTTGTACCAACGGTTGAAGTTGAAGCAGACGGACTTCGAAGAGAACTTCGTGCCGTCGTGGAAGAGCACGCCGTGGCGCAGATTGAACGTCCAGACTCGGCCCTTCTGCGCTCCCTTCCAACTCGTCGCGAGGCTGGGAACGACCACCGTCGTCCCCGGCTTCTGGTCGACCAGGCCTTCAGAGATCTGGTCCAGGATGCGCAGGGACGTCCCATCCGAGACCAGGGCGCCGTCAAGCGCGACGGGATCGCCCTCGGTTCCGAAAATCAGTGTGCCTCCCTTGACCGCAGCACCGCCCGCGGTACCGACTACGACAAGGACAAAGGCAGCCGCGAACGGCAATGCCAGCTTTCTTACGTACCCCCTCACCCAGTGCTCCTTTCGTTGGCCCGCCCCTCCAGGCGGACGCATAAGTATGAACAGAAGGTTAAGCCTTCATCAAGCTAAGACGTCTTTCGCACAAGAACGATTGAGGGCGGCCCATAGGCCGCCCTCAGGTCCGATCCGGTCTTTCGCCGCGCTAGGCGGCGAGAGAGATCAGATCTCGTAGCGCCGAGAGCCGGGCGAGGGCCTGGCCCTCCAGCTGCCGGACGCGCTCGCGCGTGAGGTCGAGCTCGTGGCCGATCGCCTCGAGCGTCCAGGGCTCGCCCTCGAAGCCGAAGCGGAGCTCCAGGATGCGGCGCTCGCGCTCGGGCAGGGCGTCAAGAGCACGCCGGACGCCTTGGCGTCGGAGCGACTCCTCGGCCTCTTCGAACGGATCCGCGGCCTCGCGGTCTGCGAACAGGTCTCCTAGCTCGCCCTCGTCGTCCGCGCCCACCGTCTGGTTCAGGGAGACGGAGGCCTGAGCGGCGCCGAGCGCCTCGTCGACATGCTGGATCGGAAGGCCGGTCGCCTCGGCGAGCTCGTCCTTCGTCGCCTCGCGGCCCAGCTCCACCTCGAGCCGGCGAGCGGCCCGCGACAGCTTCTGCTGACGCTCGACGACATGAACCGGCACGCGGATCGTCCGGGCGTGATTCGCCACGGCGCGCTGCACCGACTGACGGATCCACCAGGTCGCATACGTCGAGAACTTGTAACCGCGACGCCAATCGAACTTCTCGACGGCGCGGTTTAGGCCGAGCGTGCCCTCCTGGATCAGGTCCAGGAAGGGGACGCCGAGTCCCCGGTAGCCCTTGGCGATGGAAACGACCAGGCGTAGGTTCGACTCGATCATCCGCCGCTTGGCGGTGGGGTCGCCCCGCTCGATCGCCTTGGCGAGAGTGACCTCCTCCGCCGCGGTGAGCAGCTTGTGGCGGCCGACATCGGCCAGGAAGAGCTGAAGGCTGTCTGCGGAACCCGAAAGGACATGGGGCTCCGGCTTGGCGGGCTTCTCTTCCTTTTCGGTCTCCTTCTCGGCTGCGGGCTGGCGGACGTCGAGCCCGATCCGCTCGAGCTCACGGGTCAGCTCCTCGACCTCGGCCTCGTTGAGGTCGTGCTCGAGGGCAAACGCCTCGAGCTCGGCAGCCTCGAGGTGCCCACGCTCCTCGGCACCCTCGACGAGCGCCTTGGCCTGGTCGGAATCAAGCAGTTCGTGCAGCTGATTTTGTGTCAAGTGTCCCTTTCGAGTCCTACTTTGTGATACGGCGGCACCCTTCGCACTGTAGGTCGAATCCCCTCTTATTTCCAGGCCTGAACCGTCCCAGAAGGGTCACGACCGTGCAACGTGACCGGGTCCTTTGTTATTCCGTCGCCGCGGGCTCTTTGGATTGCGCGCGAACCGGAAACTCGAACTCGATCTTGTCCTCGTCGTTCAAGACGAGCCGCGCCCGAAAAGGTTTGCCGTTCCGCGAGCGGAAACCGGAGAGTACTTCCCGGGTCCGACGTTCCTCGATCAGCTGCCTGGCGATCTCCGGTGTGAGCGTCCGGCTGGCGACCCGTTTCCAAACCACAAAACCGCAGCCGACCTCCTCCCGGCTCTTCCAGCTCGTGCAGCCGTAAGCCTTGGAGTTCTCCTTGATGATCTCGCCCGTGTCGGCTCCGCAACGCGGGCAGGGGCCGAGCTCGACCCGCTCGGGTCGGAGCTGTTCCTTGTCCAGGGCGGCGATCTGCTCGACGGTCTCCTTGGCGAAATCGGCGATTCCCTTCATGAACTTCTTGCGATCCCCGTTGCCGTGTTCGATCTCGGAGAGTTTGTGCTCCCAGTCACCGGTGAGCTCTGGGGAGGTCAGCTTGTGGTCCAGGAGCATCGTGATGACCTGGATACCCTTGGGCGTCGCCTGGAGGTCCTTGCCCACGCGCTCGATGTACTCGCGCCGGATCAGGGTCTCGATCGTCTCGGCACGCGTCGCCGGCGTGCCCAGCCCGGACTCCTTCATCGCCTCACGCAGCTCTTCGTCGTCGATGAGCTTGCCGGCGGTCTCCATGGCCGACAGCAGGGTCGCCTCGGTGTAGCGCGGCGGCGGCTTCGTCATCTTGTCCTCGATTTCGGCCGCGATGCAGCGCACGGTCTGCCCTTCCTGCAGCGCGGGGATCTCCCCACCTTCGGCCTCGTCCTCCGACTGGCGCTCCTGGTCGGGTTCGAGCCCGTAGACGCCGCGCCATCCGGCCTCGAGCGTGATCTTGCCGCGCGTGCGGAAGCGCTCCTCCTCGACGAGCGTGATCACGGTCGTGCGGGCATAGCGCGCCGGTGGGTGGAAGACCGCGAGGAAGCGCTTCGCGACCAGATCGAACACACGGCGCTCGTCGGGAGAGAACGCCTCAAGGTCCTTTTCGATGTCGGTCGGGATGACCGCATGGTGGTCGGTCACCTTCGCGTCGTTGATGACGCGTCCGAGCGGCAACTGATCGAGCGCGAGCACGAACTCGGCTCCCTTGCGGTAGTCCTCGATCGGTTGCAGCGTGGCGGCCGTCGGCTTCAGCTGCGGGACCATGTCGCCGGAAAGGAAGCGCGAGGATGTGCGCGGATACGTGATCGCCTTCTTGCTTTCGTAAAGAGACTGCGCGGCTTGCAGCGTGCGTCGGGCGGAGAAGCCGTAGCGCCGGTTCGCGTCACGCTGGAGCGAGGTCAGGTCGTAAAGCAGAGGCGCGCGCTCGGACTGCTCCTTGCGCTCGACCTTCTCGATCGTCCCGTCCTGGCCGGAGACCTTGGCGACGATCGCGTCGGCGCGCGAGAGGTCCCCGAAGATCCGCGTTTCGTCGCCCTCGAACCAGAGCCCCTGGTACGGCGGCTGGAACGTCCCGTGGATGAGGCGGTACGCCTCGGGGACGAAGGCCTGGATCTCTCGCTCGCGCTTGACGATCAACCCGAGCGTAGGCGTCTGCACCCGGCCGAGCGAAACGACGCCGCCGACCCAGGCGCGGCCCCGAATCGTGGCAGCGCGGGTCGCGTTCATGCCGACGAGCCAGTCGGCCTCGGAGCGAGAGCGCGCGGCGGCCTCCAGTGACTGCATCTGCGTGCCCGGGCGGAGTTTTTCGAAGCCTTCGCGGATCGCCTGCTTCGTCATCGAGGAGATCCACAATCGCTCGACCGGCTTCGGCGCCTTCGGGCTCGTCGCGGAGCTGCCGAAGACCGACTCGTACACGTACGCAAAGATGAGCTCGCCCTCACGGCCGGCGTCACATGCGTTGATGATCTTGTCGACGTCCTCTCGCTTCAGCAGCGTCTCGATCAGCTTCAGCTGCTTCTTCGACTTCGCGTCGCGGGGCACGAGCTTGAAGCCGTCCGGCGGAACGATCGGCAGGTCGGCCATCTTCCACTTCTTCCACTTCTCGTCGTACTCCTCGGGCTCGGCGAGCTGGACGAGATGGCCGACGGCCCACGTGATCACGTAGTCGTCGGACTCGAGGAAGACGGCCTCCTCGCGCGTGGTCTTGGACTTGGTCGTCGATTTCGCCGCCTCGACGACCTCCTCGTTCGTGGGGCCTTCGGCCTTCTTCTTGCCGCGCTTTGGCTTGATGTCGTCGAACTTCCGCCGCTGGAAGGGTCCGTCCAGCGCGCCCGCGAGGTCACGGCCGACGGAGGGCTTCTCGGCGATCACAAGGGTCTTTGGCATCCAAAACACCATAGCGCCCCTCGGAATGGGCGCCGGGGCGGAGATACTTGGACGCGTGAAGCCCAGTCCCTTCTACTCGTTTGCCGCCGCCGCCTCCTGGCCGGTGCTGCGGTGGCTGTACCGATTGCGTGCCGAAGGTAAGGAGAACCTTCCCGAAGAGGGCGGGTACGTTCTGGCAGCGAACCACATCTCGAACCTCGATCCCTGGCCGCTCGGGCTCCCGCTCTGGCCGAAGAACTTTCTCCGTTTCATGGCAAAGTCGGAGCTCTACTGGTGGCCGCTGAATCATCTGATCAATGCGGGCGGCGGCTTCCCCGTACGGCGCGGCGAGCGCGACCTCGAGGCGATCAACACGGCCGTCGACCTCGTCCGTGGTGGACACGTCGTGGCGATGTTCCCGCACGGCACGCGGCAGAGGAAGGGAATCCTGAAGAGGTACCAGCCCCAAGCGCACACCGGCGCGGCGCGAATCGCCCTGGAAGCAGGAGTGCCGCTCGTTCCGGCCGCGATCGCCGGCACCGACCGGCTCTCGAGGCTCGCGCCGCTGCGCGTGCGGTACGGCGAGCCGATTCCGCTCGATGATCTGAAGGACGAGGAACCGTCGGTTGCCGCACGCGAGGCGACCGACCGGCTGATGGCGGAGATCGAACGGTTGGGAACCGATCTCTGATGAGCCGGCCGCTGCTCGTGATCGACGGCGACTCTCTGGCGCACCGCGCGTACCACGCGCTGCCCAAGGGGATGCGGCGTGCGGAGGGCAAGCCCAGCAATGCGCTCGTCGGGTTCTCGAACTTCCTGATGCGGCTTTGGCAGGCCGAAGCACCGCGTGCCGCGATCGTCGGGTGGGACACGCTATTCGTGCCGACTTACAGGAATGAGCTCTTTGCCGGCTACCAGGGCGGGCGAGTGTTCGACGACGAACTGGTCGAGCAGCTCGACCTCCTTCCAGAGCTCGTCAGATCGTTCGGCTTCGCGGCGGCCAAGGGTGAGGGCTATGAGGCAGACGACTTTCTCGCGGCCGCGGTCGCACACGAGGAGAAGCAGGGTGGCACCGCGCTCGTGGTCACGTCCGATCGCGACGCGTTCCAGCTCGCGAGCGAGCGGACGACGATTCTCCAACCGACCCGCGGCGTGAGCGAGCTCGCGCGCGTGGGACCCAACGAGGTGCGGGAGCGCTACGGCGTGGAGCCCGGCCAGGTGCCGGACTTCATCGCGTTGCGAGGCGACCCGTCGGACAAGCTGCCCGGGGCCCGCGGCGTCGGCCCGAAGACAGCGGCGAACCTCCTGGCGCAGTACGGAACGCTGGAGGCGATGCTGGAGGACGGCCGCTTCGAGGCGCAGGCGGAGGAACTGCGCATCTACCGCCGAATGGCAACGTTAGACGCCTCCGCCCCCCTACCTCCCCTCATAGACCAAACCCCGAAATGGGTGGAGGCGTCCTCCTTCGTGCGGCAGCTGGGCATGAACGCCCAGGCCGACCGGATCGCCGCGCAGGCCGCGTAGGAGCCGTCCGCCGATCGATGTCCTGACTCACCCGGCGCTCGCGCAGCTGCATCCCACGTTCGGCCACCCGGACTCGCCCGAACGCATCGTCACCCTGCTGGAAGCGTTCCCTGCTGCGCGCGAAGGGCGCGCTGCGGAACGTGCCGCGGTTGAACGTGTACACGCGCCCGAGTACCTGGACGTCCTGGCGACGCTGACCGAGCCGGGCTTGTTCGACGCGGACACCGTCGTATCGGAGACGAGTTGGCCCGCGGCGCTGCTCGGCGCGGGCATTGCGATCGAGGCTGCTGAAACCGGCGCCTTCGCTCTGGTGCGGCCGTCAGGCCATCACGCAAGGCCACGGACCGCCATGGGCTTCTGTCTCGTCAACAACGTTGCCGTCGCTGCCCGTCACATGCAGGCCGAGCACGGCATCGGCCGAGTGGCGATCGTCGACTACGACGTGCATCACGGGAACGGCACGCAGGAGATCTTCTGGGAGGACGACACGGTCCTGTTCGTGTCGATGCATCAGTGGCCTTTCTACCCCGGTACCGGAGGGCCGACCGAGCAGAGGGGGACCACGGTGAACGTTCCGCTGGACGCCGGCTCGGGGGACGAGGAGTACTTCAGGGCTTTCGACCAGGTGGTCGTTCCGGCAGTCGAGCGGTTCAACCCCGACCTGCTCCTCGTGTCGGCCGGCTTCGATGCTCATGAAGAGGACCCGCTTGCTCAGATGCACGTCAGCGCCGACGGGTTTCGCGAGCTCAGCAGCCGCTGCGCCAGGCTCGCACCACGCATCGCCGCAGTGCTCGAAGGCGGCTACAACGTCACGACCCTGCCGGACCTGGTCGCCGCCGCGCTAGAAGGGTTCTCCTCCAGAAACACGACGACCGGCTGAAAGCCGGCCGCCGAAGTCGATCGCCACTGGGTGTTCGTCCTCCACATTCGCTCCGTCCCGAGGAGCGGTGCATCAGATCTGCCCGAAGTATCGGCACTGCGCCCTCTGGAGGCATCGCCCACAGCGGGGGAAGGCACTCACCCAAAATGGGTGAGTGGTCAGCCGCGCGCGATGGCCAGAGCCTCGAGCGCTTCCCGGCGCGAGGAGACGCCGAGCTTTCGCAGCAGGCTCTTCACGTGCGAACGAACGGTGTGCTCGGAGATGAACAACCGCTTGGCAATCTCGTCGGTAGCGAGGTGGTCGTCGAGGAGCAGCAGCACCTCGAGCTCCCGCGCCGAAAGTGCCGCTGCGATCGAGTCGGGCACACCCGAGCTACGTCCGCCACCCTCACGCACCTGCTCGAGGAGCCGGCGAGCCACGGCTCCCGACAGTGCAGCTTCTCCCTGCGCGACGCCGCGCAGGAATTCCACGATCCGTTCGGGCGGCTCGCTCTTCAGCAAGTAGCCGGCCGCACCGCTCCGAATGGCGCCGAGGAGATTTTCCTCCGTGCCGGATGCGGTGAGGACGACGACCTCGCACGCCGGTGCAGCGCTGCGCAACCGGGGCAGCGCGCCGAGGCCGTCGAGCCCGGGCATGGAGAGGTCGAGCAGGATCAGGTCGGGCTCCAGCCTGGCGGCCGCCTCGATCGCCTCCTCGCCGTCGGAGGCCTCTCCCACCACCTCGAACCCATGCTGTGTCAGCAGCCCGGCGAGGGCCGAGCGGGTGAGGGGGTGGTCGTCGACTAGAAGGATTCGCTCAGCCATCAGGGTTTCACCGCTTATCGGCGAACTGGGATCTGCCGAAAGAGTGAACATGCGACAAGACAGCAGAGACGACTTCCAGGCCTGGCTCTGGGGAGAAATCCTCCTGTTCGGCCTGCTCGGCTCTTCGCTCGCTCTCTTCGTCTCGAACCACGAACTCCAGACGAAGTTCTCGCTGCCGCTGCTGGGCCTCGTCCTACAGACGGTAATGGCCTTCGCGGGCGGGATCATCGCCCTCCTGGCCGGGATCCGCTTCGCGGTCGAGGGTCGCCGCCTCGACCTGTTCCTCTGCACCGGCTTTCTGATCGCCTCCGTCTCCATCGTGGCATTCGCGATCGCCCCAGTCCTCGATGGTCAGCCCGTCCACCGCGCGGAAGCGTGGGCGGGCGTCGCCGGCCGCCTGCTCGCCTGGACTCTCATTGCCGCGGCGCCGTTCGTACCCGGCCGCTCCGGGCCGCGCGCACTCGCGAACACCGCGGTCGCAGCGTGCGTCGTGCTCGTCCTCGGGTGGCTCGCGCTGCGCTCCTCCGTCGCTGCTCTTCCAACGATCGGCCCGAACTCCGAGACCCCCGGCTTGCTGACCGGCTCGCTGGCCGCTCAGGCGCTCCTGAATCTGCTTGCCGTAGTCGGCTTCGGGAAACGCTTCTACGAACGGCGCGAAGACCTCGATCGCTGGCTTGCACTCGGCTCGACGCTGATGCTGTTCGCGTCGCTCCACTACGTATTCACGCCTGTGCTCGCCGCTGGGTCCGTGTCACGCGGCGACGCGTTGCGCCTGCTCGCCTATGGGCTCTTGCTCGCCGGCGCGTGGCGTGCAATCAGCTACGCAGAGTTCGGGCGCGCAGTCGCCGAAGAACGCGCGCGGGTAGCTCGCGAAATCCATGACGGGCTCGCGCAGTACCTCTTCGCCGTTTCGACGCATGCCTCGATGTTGCAGAACGGTGCGCCGCAGGAAGAGACGATCGCAAAACTGCGAGAGGCCGCGAATGCCGCGCAGCAGGAAGCGCGGTTTGCAATCCTTGCCCTGTCCACCGCGGCAGGGAACGCACCGTTCGACGCGGCTCTGAGCCGGTACATCGAGGTCCTGACCGCCGACGGACAGCTCGAAGTCGACCTCGAGATCGACCCAGACGTCAGGCTCGCACCGGACGAGCAGATCGAGGTGTTCCGCATCGTGCAGGAGGGCCTCGCCAACGTCCGCAAGCACGCGAACGCCACGCGAGCGGAGGTCGTGATCGGGATGCGCAACTACGAGCGCTTCGTGCTTGTCCGCGATGACGGCGAAGGCTTCGACGGCGAGTCGGCGGCGGCAGGGCAGGGATTGAAGAACATTCGTGCGCGCACGAGGATCATCGAGGGCGGTCTCACGCTCACTTCGAAGCCCGGTCGCGGCACAGCGCTCGAAGTCGTTCTGCGCACCTAAACCCCTACGCTTCGGCGAATGAAGGATCCAGTCGCACTCTGCGCCGATGCCATGGCCGGCTGGCACGCCGGCTGGCTCACTGCCCTCGGACTTCGTTCTGCCGCCGACGCCGACGCGTGGCGCGCGCTCGATCAGGCGCCGCACATCTACCTCAGCGCGATCACCCTACGCCCGGACACTCCGGCCGGGGCGGTCGCCGACGCAGCCGGCGCCGTCTGCGATTCGTGGCAGACCATCGACCTCGAGCCGTTTGGCTTCCGCGATTGGCGGCACGAGCCGTGGTTCCTTTGTCCCACGCCGCCGTCGTCCGCGGACACGACGCCGCCCGAGCTCGAAATCGTGCGTGCAGCGACTGCGCAGGAGGTCGAAGAGGTCGAGGCGGTCAGCGTGCGTGGGTTCGGGAACGAGGACGACACGATCGAGCCCGGGACCATTCATCCGCCGGCGATCCTCGACGAACCGCGCATGGTCATGTGGCTCGGACGAGTCGAGGGCAAGCCGGTCGGCGCCGCGATGAGCTACCGAACCGACGAGGCCGTCGGCATCTTCGGTGTTACGACCATCGCGTCGATGAGACAGCGTGGGTACGGCACTGCCCTCACGCGTGCAGCGATGCTCGGCGACAGCGGGCTCCCGTCCATCCTCGCGCCGAGCCCTGAAGGGGAAGGTGTCTACCGGCGCCTCGGCTTCGAGCAAGTCGGCGAACTCCGGATCTGGAGCCGCCAGACGTAGCGGATCATTTCTTTATCGAGACGAGGTGCTCCTCCTCGGAACCGCCCTTGACCATGATTGTGCGAACGTTGCCGACGCCTTTGACGTAGTACTTGTGCTCGAGCACGCCGCGCTCGAGAGGTGTCCACTCGCTCGTCTCCAGTGCGTGTTCGAAGCTACCGTACGAAACGGTGACGGACTTGTTTCTGCTCAGAACCTTCGCCATGTCTTCAGCGTGACCGGCGTAGTACTCCTGGCGGTAGACGTCTCCGACGGTCGGATTCGTCCCCGGTTTCAGCGGGAGAACTTGTTGTCGACCCGGGTGACGAAGTCGCCCCGCGGCGGAAGGACGGGGATCGGGGTGCCCTGCGCGGCGCTGCCGGCAGGGTGCCCCGCCAGCACGGTGACGGAGCCGGCCGCGATGAACGAGGCGGCCGAGGATTTCATCTTTCTCATGGAAGACCGGGACCCGTGACGCGACGATCGCCGCGCGGAGTCTTGACGAAGACCTGCCAGCTGTACAGCGCGTAGAACATCGTTCGATCGGCGCCGAAGCGACGGGCGTAGCGAAGGACGGCATCGACGTACGCGTTAGACGGGTTGTAGTGGTGCAGCGCGTTTCGCAGATCCTGCGGTGCGCCTGAAGCGCTGAGGTAGTTGGCCGCGCCGAGGATCGCGTCGTGCACGTCTTGCACATTGCCCCCGAGTCCGTAGCGGCGCCAAGTTGCGGGCATGAACTGCATCGGGCCCTGCGCGCCGGCCGCACTCGAGCTGCGCAACTTGCCGAACTTCGTCTCGACGAAATTCACCGCTGCAAGTACGTTCCAGGAAACCTTGAACCTGCGCTGCGCTTCGCGGTAGTAGCTCAGCAGCTCTGGCGCCGGGCGTGGGCGGGCGACCTTGATCGTCTGCACGCCGATGGGCGGAGTGAGGCGATAGAGCTCGTGCTGTGCGGCGAGCAGATCTCGGCCGACCTTGGCCAGATCTGGCGGGAGCAGCGCGAGCGCGCGCGTCGCAAGACGCGAGTCACGGGTGAGCAATCTGTAGATGCGCTGCTGATACAGAGCCTGGAGAACCACGGCCTGCGGCGCGTCCGCGCTTTTCGGAATCCAGTTGCCGATCGCCTGTTCGAGATCGGCCGTTGTCTGTGCAAGCCTGCGGGCCAAGAGCGCGGGCTCCTTCGGGATGGGCGCGTTCACGCTTGGTGGAGCAGCTGCGGCGTTACCGATGACGACCAGCGCGCATAGAGAAGCCCGCCTGAGCGGGCTTCTCGTTAGCAGGCCTGTAAGCCGGATTCTGTTTGTGGTGACCATCCCTCTATGCAGCAACCCGGTCCCTCGGCGGGCCGCCTGATGGCGGGACCTGTTTGCCTTGCACCGGACGGGGTTTGGCTAGCCGCCGTGTCGCCACGACGCTGGTGGGCTCTTACCCCACCTTTTCACCCTTACCTTCAGCGTCTCCGGAGAATCGCTGCAGGCGGTCTCCTTTCTGTGCCACTTTCCGTCGGCTTTCGCCGCCTGGGTCGCCCCAGCGTCCTGCCCT
>JALYST010000103.1 GCA_030854665.1 Actinomycetota bacterium | reverse complement strand
GTCTAAGAAGGCACGGTTACGGCGCATAGTGGCGTGGATTGTCCGGCTAGCTTCTTTCGTATGGACGAGGCCCGCGCAGTGCTGGCCCGGCTCGACCGGATCGAAGAGCTCGAACGTGAGGGCGCACCCCCCGGCGCCTTGCTCGAGGAGCTGCGCGGGCTCGTCCAAGCGGCGGAGGTCTGGGCCAAGCTGGAAGGAGACGAACGGGCACGCACAGCCGTAGACAGCTGCGACGCTGCTCTGTCGCAACCGGTCGCGTAACTCTTTACCCGGGCGAGGGATACGCGCTGCACCCTCCCAAAGACGATGAATGGAGGGATTGACCGGAAGGCGAAGCGGCGCGCCTCGAGTGAGAGGACGCACCAGCTTGTCACGTTTACATCGACTTCAAGTCGATTCCACATCCCCTAATCAACCTTGCACTGCGCGCCCGCGAGCGCTCGAATTTGCGAAGGGGGGTGAATCCATGTTGTTCAAGGATCTGCTCCATTACCTTCGCGCACGCTACGCCGTCGAGGAGGGTCAGACGATGGCCGAGTACGGCGTTGTCCTGGCAGTGATCGCGATCGGCGTTGTCGTGGCGCTCGGCTTGCTCTCCACGTCCATCTCCGGCGCTATCGATTCAGTTCGCAGCAGCCTGTAGCACCGCGGTGCTCTGGCCATAGCCCAGCTACTTAAACCGACGAGCGAATCGTTTTAGGGCTATGGCCCAGTGGCACGGCGTCAGACGCCCTGCGGTATGGCGGACGGGCGTAGGCCTGGAGCACGCAGGTCGGAATCCGAACTCGTGCGGACGCCGGCGGGTAGCTCGCCCGGTAGGCGGTGGGGCTAGCCGGGCGTAGCGATGAGGCGAAGGCGTTGCTGGAAGAGAGCGTCGAGATCGCCGAGCGGTATGGGCATCTGGTTGCGGCGCAGAGGGCGCGCGAGCGGCTTGCGGTGCTCAGTCGGTGATTTGCGCGCCTCGGCGCCTGAGCGTCATTGGAGCGTCAGTACGACGTTGCCGGTCTTCTGGTGCGTTTCGACGTAGCGGTGCGCGTCGAGGACGTCCTCGAGCGGATAGGTGCGGTCGATCACCGGGCGGTACTTCCCCGCCGCGATCAGCTCGGTGAGGGTCAGGATGTCCGGCTTCGTGTAGCGGACGATCCCGAGCTTCGCCCTCTTGGCCAGTAGCGAAACGGCGGCGTCGTGCCACATGAACCCGGGATCGGTCGTGATGTAGCTCCCGTCCGGCTTCAATGACCGCCTGCAGCGGAGGAAGGAGTGCTTGCCGACCGCGTCGCAGATGACGTCGTACGTCTCGCCGTTCTTCGTGAAGTCTTCCTTCAGGTAGTCGCTGACCTCGTCGGCGCCGAGCGAGCGTATGAGGTCGACGTTCTTCGTGTTGCAGACGGCGGTGACGTGCGCACCGAGGGACTTCGCCACCTGCACGGAGCCGACGCCGATCGACCCCGACGCGCCATAGACGACGATCCTGTCGTCCTGCTCGAGCCCCGCGCTCCTCAGCAGTGAGAACGCGCTGAGCGCGCCGTCAGGGACGGCCGCAGCCTCCTCGAACGTCATTCCGTCCGGGATCCGCGCGATCACACGCGCCTCGCGCACACACACGTAGTCCGCATTCGTGCCCGAGCCGATGCCGAAGACGCGGTCGCCGGGGTCGAACTCGGTGACGGCTTCCCCGACGTACTCGACCTCGCCTGCGAACTCGAGCCCGACGGTCCCCCGCTTCGGGCGAAAGAGGCCGGTGAAGAAACGGCCGACGAAGTACTCGGCGCCGCGAAGCCCACAGTCGCTCCTGGTTGCCGTCGTCGCGTGGACCTTCACGAGGACTTCGTCCTCCTTCGGAACCGGTCGCTCGACCTCGTCGACCCGCAGGACCTCAGGCGGGCCGTACCGGTCGAAGACGACTGCTCGCATTACCAGGGTGAGACCGTCACGCCGCCCCACTCCTCGGGCTCGACGTCGCGGACCGACTCCGTGAGCTCCCACCGATGGCCGCCGAGATCCTCGACCACGCATGAGCGCTCGCCGTACTCGTGTGTCTTCGGTTCCTCGAGGACGCGCGCGCCGAAGTCACGCGCTCGAGTGAACGCCGCATCCAGGTCCGGCACACGCACCTTGGACTCAAGCCATGCCACCGCCGCTCGCACATCTGGATAGATCAGCACCGGCGTCACCGTGACAGGAGGGGCGGAGCGATTCGTCAGCACGGCCGCTAGGTTAGCGGGCACTACGCGGAAGGAGCGGTGACATGAGCGAAGCGGAGAACCTGTTCGGTGAAGAGCACGTGCGGAGCTACCGGGAGACCGGCGGCGAGGTCGGTCACCGCTGGAAGCGGGGCTCGAAGATCCTTCTCTTGACGACGATGGGCCGTAAGAGCGGCGAGCCGCGAACGACGCCGCTCATCTACGAGCAGGACGGCGACCGCTACGTGATCGTCGCGTCGAAGGGCGGTGCGCCCGAACATCCCGGCTGGTACCGGAACCTGGAGAGAGATCCGAACGTCGAGCTGCAGGTGCTCGACGAGGTGTTCCCGGCGCGTGCGCGCACCGCAGAGGGCGAGGAGCGCGAGCGGCTGTGGCAACTCGTCAACCAGCAGTGGCCGGACTACGACAGCTACCAGACGAAGACGGATAGGAAGATCCCGGTGGTCGTCCTGGAGCGCGCCTCCCGCTAGGCGGTCAGCGGCCGCGCCGGCGGCGACGGCCGAAGGCGGACCGCTTCTTCGCGGTGCGGCCCAGCAACTCGCTCTCTTCGAGGCTGCTGCCGGCGCCGAGAACGACGCACTCGAGCGGAGAGTCCGCGACGACGACGGGAAGTCCGGTCTCCGAGCTCAGCAGCCGGTCGAGTCCGCGGAGCAGCGCTCCGCCGCCGGCGAGCGTGATGCCACGGCTGCCGATGTCCGCGGCGAGCTCGGGCGGCGTCGATTCGAGCGTCCGCTTCACGGTCTCGACGATCGTCTCGATCGGTTGCGCGATTGCGGCGCGTACGTCATTCGAATCGATCGTGCTCCGTCGAAGCAGTCCGGTGATGCGGTCGCGTCCTGCGACCTGGGTCTCAAGAGTCTCAGGCAGCGGCCACGCGGCACCGCACGCGATCTTCGCCGCCTCGGCAGTCTCGGGGCCAATGAGCAGGCGGGCGTTCGCGTCGACGTGTCGCACGAGCGCATCGTCGAGCTCGTAGCCGCCGACGCGGATCGACTCCCACACCACGATGCCGCCGAGCGCGAGAACCGCCACTTCGGTGGTGCCGCCGCCGATGTCCACGATCATCGTCCCCTGCGCGTCGGCGACGGGCAGTCCGGCACCGATCGCCGCCGCCATGGGCTCCTCGATCAGCGACACCCTGCGTGCGCCCGCCGCGAGCGTTGCCTCCTCAACGGCGTTCCGTTCGACATCGGTGGTCCCGCTGGGTACGCAGAGAACGACATGCGAATAGGACAGGCCGCCTCCACCGCCGACGCGCCGGATGAAGTACCGCAGCATCTCTGCGGTCACGTCGAAGTCCGCGATCACCCCATGCCGCAACGGGCGGATCGCGCGGATGTGCGCAGGCGTGCGACCGATCATGCGGCGCGCCTCCTCGCCGACCGCCTGGACCCGGCCGGTTACCTCGTCGATCGCGACGACGGAAGGCTCGAAGACGGCAATTCCGCCGCCCCGAACGAAGACGAGGGTGTTCGCCGTGCCGAGATCAATCGCGAGCTCGCGACCCCGCTGGAAACGCCGTTGTGCCACAGACTCTCGCTCAACGGTAGCGGCGCTGTCTGACTATCGGGGGTTTCAGCGAGCCTCGGGCGTAGGAAGCGAGTCACGCACCGAATGTAGCTCTGCTCACCGGGCCGCAAAAGCCGGCCGGTATATCGCAAGTCGTGCTAGCACGACGCCGCGTATTAGATTGGCCGCAATGAGCTTGGCCAGTTTTGCCCATGTGCCATTGCTGTTTGGTCCCTCGCCGGTGCATCGGCTCGAGCGTTTGAGCGAGCATCTTGGCGGCGAGGTCGAGATCTGGGCCAAGCGCGAGGACTGCAACTCCGGCCTGGCGTACGGCGGCAACAAGACTCGGAAGCTGGAGTACCTCGTCGCCGACGCGCTGGCGCTGGGCTGCGACACGCTCGTCTCGATCGGCGGTATCCAGTCGAACCACACGCGGCAGGTCGCTGCGGTTGCCGCGAAGCTCGGCCTCGGCTGTGTCCTGGTACAGGGGCGCTGGGTCGAGTGGCCGGATGCCGCCTACGACAAGGTCGGCAACATCCTGCTCTCGCGGATCATGGGCGCCGACGTGCGCTTCGATCCCGGCGGCTTCAATATCGGAATCCGACGGAGCTGGGAAGAGGCGCTCGCGTCAGTCGAGGAGCGCGGCGGGAAGCCGTACGCAATCCCGGCCGGCGCGTCCGATCACCCACTAGGCGGACTCGGGTTCGCGCGCTGGGCGCAGGAGGTGGCAGACCAGGAGCAGGAGCTCGGCGTCTTCTTCGACACGATCGTGACGTGCTCGGTGACCGGCTCGACGCAGGCGGGCATGATCGCGGGCTTCGCGTTGCAGGACGCCGAGCGCAAGGTGCTCGGCATCGACGGCTCCGCAACGGTCGAGCAGACGTGGGATCAGATCGCCCGCATCGCGCGGCAGACCGCCGAGGCGATCGGCCTCGGCCGCGAGATCCGCGACGACGAGATCGTGCTGCTGGACGAGTGGCATGCCGGCACGTACGGCATCCCTGATGCGAAGACGATCGAGGCGATCCGCCTGTGCGCTCGGCTCGAGGGAGTGCTCACCGATCCGGTGTACGAAGGAAAGTCCATGGCTGCGCTGATCGACCTGGTGCGTTCTGGTCGCATCTCGCCGGGTTCACGTGTGTTGTACGCGCATCTCGGCGGCCAGCCCGCACTGAACGTCTATTCAGGTGTCTTCTGAAGTTCTGAAATCACCACTCATCGACTTAGTGCCAGGTCGACGGCGTCGTCCAGCGTGAGCGCTCGACCGTCGTTCCAGATCGTCTCGCCCTCGGGGCCGAGCTCTTTCCGCGCGGAGACGATGTGCCGCTCGAGCAGTGCATTCCAGAACGGGACTTCTACGACGAGCCCGATCGACTCCCAGAAGGCATCGACTGCCCCGGCGAGCCGCGCCGCGCGCTCGAGATCGCCTTTGCCTGACGCCGCCATTGCGACGCCCTGTACCTCGAGGCTGATCTCGACTCCGTCCCCCAGCGCACGGGCCGCGCTCAGGCTGTCTCTGTACCGCGCTTCTGCCTCGGGATAGTCGAAGCGCATCAGCGCGCAGTCGGCGAGGTAGTGAAGCGCGAAGTGCTCCGAGCGGACGTCGCCGCTACGACGTGACATTTCGAGCAAGTCGCGCGAGAGCATTTCGGCTTGTTCGGTCTGACCCTGTGCCACAAGCAGTTGGCAGACGCCGGTCAGTGCTCGTGTCTCGCCCTCCTCATCGCCACGTCTGCGCTGGAGCTCCAGCTCCTCGTCGAACGCCTGGAGGCTCTGGTCGTCGGCTCCGCTGAAGAACGAGGCCCAACCGAAGGCATTGAGCGCTGCGCCGAGCTCCGCGTCATCGCCGACTTCCCGCCATTGCTCGATGGCTCGTGAGAACAGGACCCGTGCCTCGTCGCCCCGGCCTGTCTGTCCTGCGATTCCGCCTGCAGCGGTCAGTGCGCGGGCAGCGGCAGTGCCTGTTCCGGAGCCGCTCTCTAACGCCTGCTCGAGGCGGCGCGCTCCCTCTTCGAGGTGTGAGTGAGAGAGCCAGAACCAGCCGAGCGCACCCGCGAGCGGCAGTTCGCTGCCGGGCTCGGTCGTCGCGAGCCAGTCGAACGCCGCACGCAGATCGTCGTGGTCTAGCGCGACCTGCGCTGCCGCCTCGGCTTCTCCGCCGATGCGCTTCGTGTACGCATCCTCGGCGAGCGCGGCGAAGTAGGTCGCGTGTCGCCGCTGCGTCTCGGTGCTGTTGTCAAGCTCGTTGAGTCGCTCACTCGCGTACTCGCGGATCGTCTCCAGCAAGAGGAAACGATCGCCACCGATAGCCTTCAGGAGGGACAGGTCGACGAGCGCCGACAGCGCGTCCAGGTCCACTTCGCAGACCTCCTCCGCGGCCACGAGCGAGAAGCTGCCGGCGAAGACTGCCAGCCGCGCGAAGAGACGCGTGGCGCCGTCATCAAGGAGCGCGTAGCTCCACTCGATCGTCCTGCGAAGCGTGCGCTGGCGTTCCGGCGCGTCGCGCGCGCCGCCGGTGAGCAGCGGCAGGCTGTGCTCGAGGCGCTCGAGCAGTGTGTCCGGCCCGAGCAGCTTCGTCCGAGCTGCGGCGAGCTCGATCGCAAGCGGCAGACCGTCGAGCCGGCGGCAGATCGCGTCGATGGTCTCGCTCGGTGCGAGATCGCGGCCGATTGCGCGGGCGCGTTCGCAGAAAAGCGTGACCGAATCGGCCGGGGCGAGCGGCTCCAACAAGTACTCGTGCTCCCCGGCCACACGGAGCGGCGCGCGGCTGGTGACGAGCACCTTGAGCCGTTCGGAACCGGCGAGGAGATGCGAGAGAGCGGGCGCCGCGGGGAGCAGGTGCTCGAAGTTGTCGAGGAGCAACAGCAGGTCGCGGTCACGAAGGAAGCCGGGCAAGTCGTCACGCGCTCCGAGTACCTGGGCGATCTCGGACAGGACGAGGTCGGGATCCGGCACGCCGGCGAGCGGCACCCAGTGAACGCCGTCCTTGGTGCGGCCGACGAACTCGGCGCAAGCCTCCAGCGCGAAGCGCGTCTTGCCCGTTCCCCCGGGACCGGTGACGGTCAGGAGTCGCGTCCCGTTCGAGAGGAGAGCGACGACTTCCTCGAGCTCTCGGTCGCGACCGAGCAACTGCGTCGCCGTGATCGGCAAGTTGGTCGCGTCGAGCGTGCGAAGCGGTGGGAAGTCGCCCGGCCCGAGCTGATACAGCCGCTCCGGCTCGCGTAGGTCCTTGAGCCGGTGGACACCGAGATCCTGCAGCGGCAGGTCGTCGTCCAGGAGCGCGCGCGTCCGCTCGGAAACCACGACCTGCCCGCCGTGGCCGGCGCTCATTACCCGGGCCGCGCGATGAACGTCCATGCCGACGTAGCCCTCGTCCCTGACGAGCGGCTCACCGGTATGCAGCCCCATCCGCACGCGAAGTGGAGATCCGTCGAGTGCCTGCTGTCCAGCGAGTGCCGCCCGAGCAGCGTCGGACGCCCGCGCGAAGGCGACGAAGAACGCATCGCCCTCGACGCCGTCGCAGGCCGTGAAAGCGTCCCGGAGCCTGCGGCGGTGGTCCTCGAGTGCATCCGCGTAGCCGTCTCCGAGCTCGTGAAGCAGCGTGGTGGATCCCTCGATGTCCGTGAAGAGGAACGTGACCGTCCCAGCCGGAAGTTCGCGCGCCGCACTCACAGCCGGAGCCTAAAGGGCGGATCTCCGCCCCGATCCCCCATTTGGAGGAGGCGCCAACGCCGGGCGCGCCTACGGTGCGCACGAAAGGGCTGAAGTGCCCTTTTTGTCATGACTGCGGCGCTTGCACATCTAACGCGACCCTCCCTGCGTGCTTCCTTGCGTGGGCGGTCGGCGCACATCCTCACGGTCCTCGCGCTGGTCCTGCCCGTTCCGCTCTGCGCCGCACTGGGACTCTCGCTGCCGCTGCCTGCGACCGTCGCGCGGATCGCAGCGAAGCTCGTGCCTTTTGCCAACTCCGCCGTGCTGAACGCGAACGAGGAGCAGCTCCTCGGTGCGCGGGGCAGCATCGTCCGGGTTCCAGGAGAGCCTGCCGGCAGCGTCGGGAGCGCAATCGATCCGGGCGGATCCCTGACTGCTCATAGCCCGCGCAGCGCCGGCGGGGGCGGCATACCGGGGGGCAAGGTCGACGGATCGACGACGGCGAGCCCGAAGGAAACGGCCACGAACCCAGCAGCGGGGGAGCACGGCTCGTCCACCCCGCGGCCGACCGGTACCGGTGCCGGCTCGACCTCGCCGGGAAGCACGCCGACCGGCGGCGGCAGCGATCCCGTGCCTCCGAACGCTCCGCCGACAGTCATAGACACCGTAACCGGCGCACCCGCCACCGTTATGGGAACCGTTAGCAATACGGCGACGACTGCGACCTCCACAGTCGCCGAGACGGCTGCAGCTGCCGTCACTGCAGCCGGCGCCGCGGTCCCGCCCGTCCTTCCAAAACCATGACCAGAGAGAACCCGCCGCGGCTCGTGCTCCGGTTCGCGGTGTGCACCTGCGTCGCGCTCGCATTCGCAGCGGCAGCGATCCTCATGGTGGTGCGGCACCTCGTCACGGTCCAGGCCGAGCGTTCCGCAACGACTTACGTCCGGGTGATCGCGAATTCGACGTTGCGCGATTCCCTGGTCGCCTCTGATTT
>JALYST010000096.1 GCA_030854665.1 Actinomycetota bacterium | reverse complement strand
AGGTCAGCGACGGCATCGTCCGTCCAGGTGGAGTCGTGTTGGTCTGCTTTCATGCAGCGGTGCCCGCCGACGAGCAGCCCAAGGGTAGCCCGGAACGCGGCCGGAGCGCCGTTCGAAGCGGCGCCTTCACAGGCCTCTCATATGTGACCTTGAGCCTGGCCGCTGCTGTGGCCGGTGCCTTCCTGGCGCACAAGTTCGGGCGAAACAGGGAGACCGACGGCTTCATGGCCGCCTACGGCGTCTACCTCGTGCTCGTTCTCGGCGCCCAGGCCTTCCGGATGGTCGTCGTCCCTGACCTGACTCGCGCCGAGGCGGAGGGGCGGCTTGGCTCGGAGTTCCGGGCCTACGCGCTCGCCTTTCTGGCGGTCGCTATTCCCGCCACGGTCCTCGCGTCGGTTTTCTCGCACTTCTGGGGCGAGTTGATCACCGGGCGGTTGCCGAAGGAGTCGGCGACTGTCGCCGCTGCGGCTCTGCCCTGGCTAGTGCCAGCTGCATTCGCCCAACTGATCGCCGCGCTTGCCGCCAGTGCGCTCGCTGCGAAGGACAGCTACGTTCCGGCCGCTCTCGGCTTCGCGCTCGGCGGCATCGGCGGTGTCGTCTTCTTCGTGCTGGCTGCGGACTCTCACGGCCTCGTCGCGCTCGCGTGGGGATTGTCCCTGAACGGCGCGATCGCGATCGGTCTGCCGATGATCGTTTTGCTCGTGCGCGGGAACAGGCTGCGACTGCATCGAGGCGTCCCGCTGCGGCTCAGTCACCGGCTCTGGCGGCTCTTGTACGGCGCAGCGGTACCGGTCGCTCTGCAAGGCCTGTATGTGATCGGGCTCCGCTTCGCGGCCGGGACCGGCGAGGGCAGCGTCACGAGCCTCTCGTATGCGTACCTACTTGCAGCCACGTTCGTCAGCACGACGGCGTTCTCGCTGTCGCTCATCTCTGCAGCTCCGTTGACCCGCCGCGGTGTCGATGCCGAGACCGCAGCCGAGCACGTCGTGCACTCCGCCTGGGTCTCGCTCGCATTCGTCGGCGCAGCCGCGGGGCTCGTGGCGCTCGTCGGGGGGCGGGTTGTCACCGCCGTGCTCGGCGACGCTTTCTCGGGCCACGTCGGCGACGAGCTCGGCCGCCTCGTCGTGTTCCTCTCTCCATGGATGGTCGCGAATGCAGCGTTTCTGATCACGTATCCACTGCTGTTCGTGATGCATCGCACGCGGCTGCTGATCCCGCTGGCGATCGCCGCCGTTGCGGTCGACATCCCCATCTCGATCGCCGGCCGCGCTCTGTGGGGCCTGACGGGCGTGACAGTCGCGCTCGGCGTCTCGACACTTGTCGTCGTGCTCGGGCTGATGGCCTCGCTCGCACCCCGGATGCTGGCGCTGACGGTCGTCGGGCTTGGACGCCTCTCGCTTCTCGTCGGGGCGGCAACCGCACTCGCGTTCGGAGGCGCATCCCTCGTCCTGGGTGCGGTGCCTGCGGCTGCGGCGGGCCTGGCGCTGTACGCCCTCCTGCTGGTGGCCATGCGCCAGCTCGGTCTTGCCCAGGCGTGGCACTACGTGCGCGCGCTCCACTGAGTGACTTTGGAAAAAGCAATACGGCCGCCGTACAGGTGCCCCAGCGTCCTGCTCGAAGCAATGATGCACCCACCTCAGGACAGGAGGAATGGCATGAAAGCTCAACGACTCATTCTCATCGCACTGATCCTCGGCAACGTCTTCCTGTTGACGCTCACGGTTTTTCGACCTGGTGCGGCGGAAGCACAGGGCGTGGCACCCGTACTCCGAGGCCGTGGGCTTGAAATAGTGGATGATCGCGGGCGGGTCCGAGCCAGCATCACAGTCTTCCCTGCGACAACTGGATATCCCGAGACCGTGCTGCTTCGCCTCCATACGTCGGACGGCCGGCCCAACGTGAAGATCGCGGCAACAGAGGACGGTTCAGTCCTCGTTCTTGGCGGCCAATCCGATCCAACCTTCATTCAGGCGCTTGCACGAGGCGTAAAGACTTCCGTGAAGCTCAAGAACAAGAACGGTCGGCAGCGCGTCATCAAACCGTAGCGTTTGATGGGGAATCCCACCACTGACAGGCCCACACCGTACAATCAGGTGAATGTCCGGGCCGGAGGCGAAAAACCCGGCGCCTGCAGGGATTTCCTCGCCGGAGGAGATCGACGTCGCCGCCCTGTTCGACCGACTCCGTGAGGAGCTTCGACGTGGTGCCGTCCATGAGGACTCGGGGGGCGCGGAATTCGCCTCGACGCGGGCGCTCGCGGAGCGATTCTGGCCGGTCACGGCTGAGCGTCCCGCCGGCGGCGGCCCCAAAGGAGTCCTCAAGCGCTTCCTCCGCAAGCTCATGCGCTGGTACGTCGAGCCGCTGGCCGCTGACCAGAGGGTCTACAACGACTCCGTCCTGAAGCTGGTCGATGCCCTGTCCGAGCGGGCAGACGCCTCGACGGCGGCACGCGCGGAGGCGGAGCGACTCGTGCGGGAGTTGGAGGAGCGGCTTGCTCGGCTCGAGCGGCGCGCTCCGGGATCTGGTGGCGCGCCTCTACCTGTGACCGTCGCGGCACAGCCGGCCGCGGCTTCGGTTCCGGACTACTTCGCCTTCGAAAGCAGGATGCGCGGCAGCGTCGATTCGATCCGCGACCGCCAGCGCCTCTACGTCGATGTCCTACGCGACGCGGCGCCTGTGCTCGATGCCGGCTGTGGGCGTGGCGAGTTGCTGGGGCTCTTGCGCGAAGCCGGCGTGGAGTCGCGCGGCATCGACGCCGACTCCGACATGGTCGCGTACGCGCGCGGCGACGGACTGGACGTCGAGCAAGCCGACCTCGTGGAGTACCTCCAACGCGCCGCTGACGGTTCGCTCGGTGCGATCTTCATGGGTCAGGTCGTCGAGCACCTTCCCCCTCCGATGCTGGTGCAGACGTTTCAGCTCGCCGCCGCGAAGCTGCGGCCCGGCGGCATTCTCGTCGCGGAGACGATCAATCCCCTGTCACCGATCGCGCTGCGGAACTACTTCGCAGACCTGACGCACGCCCAGCCGCTCGTGCCGGAGACCCTCGAGCTGCTGGCGCGCCAGTCCGGGTTCGTCCAGACGGAGATTCGGTTTCTCAACGAGCCCGCCGAGCGGCTCACGGAGCCGGATGATCCCGTGATCGCCGCCAACGTCCGCCGGCTCAACGACCTCTTGTTCGCGCCGCTCGACTACGCGCTCGTAGCCCGAACGGCTGCGCATGAGTAAGAGCAGAGACGTTCTGCTCGTGGCACGGACACGTGACGACTCTCCCCCTAGGCTGTTGGTGGGCGGGAGTGGTGGGACCCGGTCACTCGCGCGTGTATCTCTAGTAGGCCGGAGATGAGGATCGCCGTTTGCGCGCCGCAGGTCCCGTTCGAGCGCGGCGGGGCGGAGATTTTCGCGGACGATCTGGTCGCCGAGCTTCGCGCGCGCGGGCACGAGACGGATCTCGTCACCGTTCCCTACAAGTGGTACCCGGGAGAACGCGTGCTCTCGCAGGCCTTTCTCTGGCGGCTGCTCGACCTGAGCGAATCGGACGGGCGCCCGATCGAGCTCGTGATCGCGACGAAGTTCCCCTCCTACGCCGTTCGGCATCCCAACAAGGTGGTGTGGCTGCTGCACCAGTTTCGGCAGGCTTACGAGCTCGATCGCACCGAGCTCGGACAGTTCGGTGAGAGCGCGGAGGAACGTGCGACCCGCCGGGCCGTTCAGCGGCTCGATCGCGTCGCATTGAGCGAGGCGCGGAAGGTGTTCGCGACTTCGCGTAACGTTGCCGACCGCCTGGAGCGCTCGACCGGGATCGCTGCGGAGGTGATGCCGCACCCGCCGCAGGAGCTGCCATACCGGACGGAGAGCTACGACGATTTTGTGCTCTCGGTAGGTCGACTCGACCGCGCAAAGCGCCACGAGCTGCTGCTCGACGCGCTTGCGGCCGACTCGACATTGAACTGCGTGATCGTCGGCGACGGTCCGGACCGCCAGCGGCTCGAAGACGTCGCCCGCAAGCATGGGCTCGACGGGCGCGCGCGCTTCACCGGGCGCGTCGACGAGGAGGAGCTTGCCGGGCTCTACGCACGCTGCCTCGCCGTCTACTACGCGCCGGTGGATGAAGATTTCGGGATGGTTCCCTACGAGGCGTTCCTTGCCGAGAAGCCGGTCGTCACGACGACGGACGCCGGCGGCCCGCTCGAGATCGTCACCGATCGGAGGACGGGGCTGGTGATCGAGCCGCAAGCTGCAGCTCTTGCCGGGGCGTGCTCGTGGCTGCGGGACCACGTCGAGGACGCGAAGGCGTGGGGTCAGGCCGGAAAGGCGATCGCGCGTCGCGTTTCGTGGGACGAGACGATCGCGCGTCTGCTCGCGTGAGAGTTGCCTACTACTCTCCGTTGCCGCCGGAGCGGTCAGGGATAGCCGACTACTCCGCGTTGCTGCTGCCTGCGCTCGAGCGTCTCTTGGAGATCGCGGTCGTGCGGCGCGGACGCACACGGCCCGTGGCCGCCGACGTTGCGCTCTACCACGTTGGCAACGATCCGGAGGCGCACGGCTGGATCGTCGACGCGCTGAGACGCCGGCCGGGGGTGGTCGTCCTCCACGACTTCGTTCTCCATCACCTCGTCGCAGGACTGACGATCGGCCGCAAGGACGGCCACGGCTATCTCGCCGCCATGGAGCGCGACGCCGGCATCCCGGGACGCTTGCTGGCGCACGGGGTGCTCGACGGGCGTGTGTCTCCGCCTTGGGAGACGCGGCCGGACGAGTTTCCGCTCGCCGGCGAGGTCCTGGCCAACGCGACGGGCCTGATCGTTCACTCGCATTACGTCGAGGAACGCGTGCTCGAGGCCGGCTACCACGCTCCGATCTGGCGGATCGAACATCCGGCCTGGCCTCCGCCTGACGTGCAGCCGGCAAAGATCGAAGGCAGACCGCTCTTCGGTTGCTTCGGGCACCTGAATGCGAGCAAACGCATCCCTCAACTCATCGAGGCCTTCGCCGTGGTGCGGAAGCGCCATCCGAACGCGAAGCTTTTGCTCGTCGGGTCGGCGTCTCCGGGCTTCGGGGCGGACCGGCTTGAAGCGGAAGGCGTCGAGCGCATGGACTACGTGGCAGAAGAGCAGCTGTGGTCCCTGATGGCCGCGTGCGATGCGTGCATCTCGCTGCGCTCGCCAACGATGGGAGAGACTTCGGGCAGCGCCATCCGCGCGCTCTCACTCGGACGGCCGCTCGTAGTGAGCGATCTCGGCTGGTTCTCGGAGTTGCCGGACGACGTGGCACTGAAGGTGCCCGTCGACGAAGACGAGATCCCAGCGCTTGCGACAGCGCTCGAGCTGCTCGCTTCGAGCGAGCCGACGCAGCTCACGATGAGCCAGGCTGCGCGCGCTTACGCTCAACGAGATCACGACCTCGGGCGAGTTGCAGAGGACTATGCGGCGGCACTGGAGGAGGCCGCCGGTGGGATGACGGTGGCCGACGCGGTCGTCGCCGAGATCGCGCAGGCGGCCGCCGAGATCGGGGTCGAGCCCGGGACGCCGTTTGCCGCCGAGCTTGCAGGCCGGCTCGACGACGTTGGACTTGCGCGGAACGGCCGGCCGGAGCCTGAACCGCAGCCGAAGCGGAGCCCTCTGGCGCGCGTTCCTGTTTGGGCCTGGCTCGCCGGGCTCGTCGTCGTCTCAGCCGTCTTCCGCTACGGGTTGTCCCGCCGCGTCGTCGCGCCTTGGATCATGGTCGACGAGCTCATCTACTCGGAGCTCGCCAAGAGCTTCGCGCAGACGGGCAACTTCCTCATCCGCGACATGCACGACGGCGCCTACGGCGTCGTGTATCCGCTGCTGATCGCGCCTGCGTGGCGCATGTTCAACTCCGTGCCCGACGCTTACGCCGCGGCGAAGACGATCGGCTCCGTCCTGATGTCGCTGACCGCGATCCCGGTTTACTTCCTCGCGCGGCGCGTCCTGCTGCCGATCCCCTCGCTGTTCGCCGCACTGCTCGCCGTCGCCGTCCCGTCGTTGATGTACACGGGCACGCTGATGACGGAGACGGTGTTCTATCCGCTCTTCGCCTGCGTGGCACTTGCCCTCGTTCTTGCGCTCGAGCGCCCCACGATCCAGCGGCAGCTCGTGCTGCTCGGGCTTTGTGCGCTCGCGTTCCTGACTCGCTCGCAGGCCATCGTGCTCGTTCCGGCCGTCGCGACGGCACCGCTCTTTCTCGCGTGGCTCGACCGCCGGCGCCTGCGACTGCTCGCCGACTTTCGCGTGCTCTACGGAGCCCTCGCCGTCGGTGTCGTGGGGGTGCTCGCCGTCCAACTTGCCCGCGGACACTCACCGTACGACGTGCTGGGCAGCTACAGCGTGACCGGCCATGCCACTTACCGGCCGGGCCAGGTATTGAAGTGGCTGCTCTACCACGTCGCCGAACTCGATCTCTATCTCGGCATCGTGCCTTTTGCGGCGCTCGTGCTCCTGACGTTCGTCGGCCGGTCGCTCGACCGTCCACTCCGCGTCTTTCTCGCGGCGGCGCTGCCGTTGACTGCCTGGCTGCTGCTCGAAGTCGGCGCCTTTGCGTCGGCGCTCTCGCCGCGCGTCCAGGAGCGCAACCTCTTCTACGTCGCCCCGCTTTTCCTGATCGCCCTGCTGGCCTGGATCGAGCGCGGCATGCCGAGACCTCCTCGCGCCGCTGCGATAGCGGCCGTGCTCGCCGCCGCCTTGCCCGGAGTCCTTCCGTATCACCGCCTCATCGATGTCTCCGCCGAGTCGGACACGCTCGCGTTGCTCCCGCTCTGGTGGCTCCAGGAGACGGTTGTCGGGGCGGACACGATTCCGGTCGTGGTCGTCGCCGCGGCCGCGGCGATCGGGCTCCTCTTCCTTTGTGTCTCCCCTCGTTACGCGCTCGCGCTACCCGCGGTCGTGTTGCTTTGGTTCGCGTTCGCGACGGAACGAATCGAGCGCTTCGACCACGGTTTCCCGAAGGCATCGGTTGGCGCGCTCTACCAGGGCATTACTGCGCCGAAGCGCGACTGGGTCGATGCTGCGGTCGGCCGGAACGCAGACGTCGCCTTCGTCTTCTCGGGCAAAGACACGACGCATCATCCTGACACGCTCTGGGAGAACGAGTTCTACAGCCGCAGCATCGGGCCCGTGTACGACCTGCGACAGCCGTCGATGGGCGGCCTGCCAGAGACACACGTGGCACAGAGAGCGGACGGTGTGCTGCTCGCCGACGGCAAGCCGGTGCGTCATGCGTACGTCCTGAGCGAGGAAGGCGTTCCGCTCGCCGGAGCGGTTGTCGCGCGTGACGAGCTGAAGGGGATGGCGCTACGCCGAACGGACGGTCTGGTCCGCATCGGCTACCGCCTGCAAGGCCTCTATCCCAACGACACGTGGTCCGGAAAACGAGTGACGTACACACGGCTGCGCTGCACGGGCGGGGCGGTGACGGCGCAAATGAGTCGCGATCCGAACCTCACCAGCCGACCACAGACCGTGCGCGCAGGCGGGTGGAGCGTGGCTTTCGGGTCGAACGACGATGCGATCCTCACTGTTCCGCTGCAGCCGCGCAACGGGGTTTGCCGTGCGGTCTTCACGGTCACTCCCACCGCTGTCCCCGGCCCGGTAGATCCGCGTGTGCTCGGCGTGCACTTCCTCGAGTTCCGCTACGCCGCTCCGTGAGGATTGCCTATGACGTCACGCCGCTCTCGCATCCGCGGACGGGCGTCGGCAATTACATTCTCGGGGCTCTGAAGGGAATGGCCGAGGCGGCGGACGGCTCACACGAGCTCGTCGCCTTCGGCCCGGTCAGCATCCGAGGGCGGAAGCTGCTCGACGCGACTCTGGCGGACCTCCCGGTCGAGCGGCGCATCGCCACGGTGCCGTTCGGTCACGCGGTGCGGACGGCATGGAGCAAGCTGGGACGCCCACCGGCCGAACGCTTCATTGGCGACATGGACGTGCTGCACTTCACGGACTGGATGGTCCCCCCGGGACGACCGCGCGTTCGCACGACGATGATTCACGACCTGGGTCCGCTGCGATATCCGGAACGGCTACATCCACGTACCGTTCGCATGCACACCGCAACAGTTCGCGCGGCGGCGAGCTGCGACCTCGTCTTCACCAACGCGGAGCACACGGCGAACGACGTCGTCGAACAGCTTGGGATCCCGCGCGAGCGCATCCGCGTCGCGTATCCCGGCGTCGACGCTCGCTACCGGCCCGATGGCGAGCGTCACGATATCGGGCGCCCGTACTTGTTCACGACCGCAACCGAAGACTGGCGGAAGAATCGCGCCGTCGTCGAAGCTGCTCTGAGACAGCGCGGCGGCGATCTCACGCTGCTGTCGCTTGGTCAGGGCGGACGCGGGTACGTCGCCGACGACGAGCTGCCGGCGCTCTACCGCGGGGCGGCGGTCTTCGCCTACCCATCACGATTCGAGGGTTTCGGGATTCCAGTGATCGAGGCGATGGCCTGCGGCGTCCCCTGCGTGGTTTCCTCCCACCCTTCGCTCGACGAGGCCTGCGGGGACTCAGCGGTTCGCGCCGACCCGGAGAGCCCGGAAGCGTTCGCCGCGGGGATCGGTCGCGCGCTGGCCGAGCGCGAGGAGTTCGTCGCACGGGGCCTCGCTCACGCAGGCCGCTTCAACTGGCTCGAAACGGGCCGCATTCACCTGCGGAGCTACGCTGACGCGCTGTGATGCGCGTCGCGATCGACGTCTCCCCGCTCGCCCAGACCCGTGCGGGGACGGCGCGCTATCTGAAGGGGCTGATGCATGAGCTCCAACGGCGCGATGATGTAGCAGTCTCGACCCGTTCGTTCGGGGGGAAGAGCCGCGTATCGACCTTGGCGCGGGATGGAGTCTGGTATCCGTTCCTGGTCGGACGCGAAAGTGATGCGGACGTTCTTCACTGTCCGACGTACCGCGGGCCTCTGCGCTCGCGGGTGCCGCTCGTGGTCACCGTGCACGATCTGGCCGTGCTCCGCCACCCGCAAACGTTCAACCGTTGGACCCGGACGTACAGCCCGCGTGTCGTGCCGCGTGTCCTCCGTGCAGCGCAGCGCGTGATCGCGGTGTCCCAGTTCACGAGGCGCGAGCTCGTCGAGCTGCTCGGAGTGCCGGACGACAAGATCCGTGTCGTGCCGAACGCCGTCGGCGACGAGTTCACGCGCGAAGGCCCGGCCGAGCCCGGGGAATACGTTCTTGCCGTCGGGACGCTCGAACCGCGCAAGAACCTCGAGCGCCTCGTGGAAGCCGTCCGGCGCACCGACCGGGAGCTGCGGGTCGTTGGCGCCCGTGGCTGGGGCGGGGTCGACATCCGGGGGAACGGCGTCCGTTGGCTCGGCCACGTCGACGACGCAGAGCTTGCGCGTCTCTACCGCGGTGCGGCCTGTCTCGCGTATCCGTCGCTCTATGAGGGCTTCGGGATTCCGATCCTGGAGGCGATGGCCTGCGGCGCTCCGGTCGTCACCACGCGCGGCACTGCGATGGAGGAGGTCGCAGACGGAGCGGCCGTCCTCATCGATGCGCACGATCCGGCGGAGATCGCGGCGGGCATCGAACGCGCTACCACAGAGCGTGACACGCTCATTGTGCGCGGACTCGAGCGTGCCAGTGCCTTTCGTTGGGATGCAGTCGCCGCGGCGACGGTCGAGGTGTACCGCGAGGCCGCAGCATGAAGGGCCGGCCGCTCGTGCTCGTCGACGCGGACGTGCTCGGACGCCGACGCACCGGCGACGAGACGTACGTCACGCAGTTGCTGCGGGAACTTCCCGCAGTCGCGGAAGACCTTCGCTTCGTGGCCGTGACGCGCGACCCTGAGCTCGTCCCCGACGGGATCGAGCCGGTACGGCTTCCCGCACGGTCGCAGGAGCTGCGAATGGCAGTCGCGCTGCCGCGCCTGCTGCGGCGGCTCCGACCGGATGTCGCGCACTTCATCCACGCGCTGCCGCTTCGGTGCCCCTGTCCTGCCGTCGTCACCGTGCAGGACCTCTCCTGGGAAAGAGACCCGAGCGTCTTCGGCTTCTGGGACCTCGTGACCTTCAAGGTCTTTGTACGGCGCGCCGTGCGGAAGGCCGAGCGCGTCCTCGCTATCTCGGAGCGCACCAAACGCGATCTGATCGAGTTGTATGGGACGCCTCCGGAGAAGATCGTCGTCACGCCGCTCGCCCCCGATCCCGCCTTCGTGCCTGCCGGTGAGCACGATTCGTTCCTCCTCTTCGTCAGCGCAATCGAGCCGCGAAAGCAGCCGCTGGCCGCGATCGATGCCGCGAACGCGGTCGGGCGGAAGCTCGTCGTGGTCGGGCCACCGAAGGACGAGGGGCTCGCGACCGAGCTCAAGCGCCGCGGGGCGGACGTGCGCGGGTACGTCCCGAAGGACGAGCTGGTGCGGCTGTACCAACAGGCAGCATGCCTGGTCTTCCCGTCGAGCTACGAAGGCTTCGGGTTGCCGGTCGTCGAGGCGATGGCCTGCGGGACGCCGGTCGTTGCCGCACCCGAAATGGCGATGCAGGAGGTCGCCGGCGACGCTGCGATCTTTACGGACGACCTGGCCGAGGGAGTGCGGCGGGCCCTTGCGGATCGGGCGCGACTCTCTGCGGCCGGGCTCGAACGGGCCAAGAGGTTCTCCTGGCGCGAGACCGCACGGATCACCGCCGACGTCTATCGGAGCGTGCTCGCGCCATGAAGGTCTCGGGCGTGTTCGTTGCCACGGGGGCCGGCGAGGCCGAGCTGCTGCGCACTTCGCTCCCTGCGCTGCGGTCTCAGGTCGACGAGCTCGTCGTCGTGGCAAACGGCTCAGGGAGCCGGCCGGGGAACTTTTCCGGCGACGCGCACATATTGGAGAACGACCACGCACTGGGCTTCTCTGCGAACGTCAACAAGGGCATCGCGGCGACAACCGGCCAGTACGTCGTGATCTCGAACCCCGATGCCGTTCCGGAACCGGATTGCGTGCGCGAGCTCGTTGCGTTCGCCGAGGCGCATCCGCGCTGCGGCATTGCAGGGCCGAGGATGATCAATCCGGACGGCACGCTGCAGGCCTCGCGGCGCAGCTTCCCGACTGTGGGCGGAACGATTGTGCGGCGCACGCCGCTGCGCTCCCTCTTCCCGCCGTTGCGCTGGCAGCGGCGGCACTACCTCCTGGACGCTCCCGACGACGAGCCGCTGCAGGTGGACACGATGTTGGGCGCGTTCTTGCTCATGCGCCGCGCGATGCTCGACGAGATCGGCGGGTGGGACGCGGGTTACAAGCTCTACGTAGAAGACATCGACCTCAGCTACCGAGCGATGAAGGCCGGCTGGGAGCGTTGGTGGGTCCCGAGTGCCGTCGTCCATCACGAGTATCAGGCCGTGATCGACAAGCACTTCTTCACGCGCCGAAACCTCTGGCACCTACATGCGATGCTTCGCTTCCTGCGTAAGCACCCTGAACGTCTCTTCGCGCTCCGATGACGGGAGAGAAATACGACACACGCGCGGAGCGCTGGTCGGAGATCGCCTACGCCGATGCGGCGACCTATCTCGCCCACCGTGCAAAGCTCGTTCTCAGCCTGGGCCCACCGCTGGAGCACGGCGACACCGTCCTCGATCTCGCCTGTGGTGACGCGGCCGCAGCCGAGTACCTGCCGGGAGTGCGTTACGTGGGTCTGGATGCGAGCGCGGAGATGGTCAAGGCGGCGCAACGGCGGGGACGCAACGTCGTGCTCGGCGACTTCAACGACTACGAGCCGCCCGAGCCTGTCGCGGTTACCACGTGCTTCCGCGCGATCTACTACGCGGGCGACCGCGTCGCATTCTTCCGCCGCGTTGCCGGGTACACCGAGCGGAAGTTCGTCTTCGACCTGAATCCGCGGCAGTACCGCGTCGACGACGTCTGTGCCGACCTGCGCGCTGCGGGCTTCGATCAGCTGGAGCTGCGTCCGTTTTTCTCGCCGCAGCAGGTTGCGTTGCCGCAGTCGGTGGCTAGTGCGCTCTACGCGCTCGAGCGCAGCGGCCCGGTCGCGCGACTCCTGCTCAC
>JALYST010000086.1 GCA_030854665.1 Actinomycetota bacterium | reverse complement strand
TCCGTTTTCCACAGGATGTGGACATCCCCCTGTTGAGGGATTTCCACAGGGGAGTGGAAAACCGGGACTACGGGAGGGGCAGTTACTAGGCGATCAGGTTCCGTCGAAAGCCGACGGCGACCGCGTGTGCCCTGGAACGGGCCTGCAGCTTGGCGAGCAGGTGGCGGACATGCGACTTCACCGTCTCCTCGCTCAGGAAGAGGCGGGCTCCGATCTCACGATTCACGAGGCCGTCGCAGATCAGCTGCAACACCTCGATCTCACGCATCGTGGGCTCCTGCTCCAACTCGCGGAGGGGCCCGGCGAACGGGATGACCTCGGCGTTTCCGTTTTGCCGCCTGGCAGCGACAGCATCGAAGCGACGCTGATGGTCCATGTATCGGCTCAGGATTTCTTTGCGCTCTGCGGCGTCCATGCAAGCCCTATCGGCCGCCTGACTAAGCCGCTTTAGCGAGGCCTGCTAACCCGATCGAGGGATTGGCCCGGCCTCCGGCTTTCCAGGCTCCTGGGGCCTGGCGGCCTCGTCTGCGGACTCCGGCGTCTGGCGTTTCGAGACCTGAACCCGCTCGAGGGTCTCCCGATCGACGTTGAGCGGATGATGGCAGGCGGCGAGGTGGCCTCCCCCATAATTCACGAGCGGCGGCTCGACCTCTGTGCAGACGTCCGTCATGTAACGGCAGCGCGGATGGAACCGGCAGCCGGACGGTGGATCGATCGGGCTCGGCACGTCGCCCTCGAGGACGATCCGCTCGCGTTGCTCGGCCAGGTCGGGGTCCGGGATAGGGACGGCCGAGAGGAGCGCCTCCGTGTAGGGCATGATCGGTCGCTCGTAGAGATCCTCGGCCGGCGAGAGCTCCACGAGCTTCCCGAGATACATCACCGCGACCCGGTCGCTCACATGGCGGACGACGCCGAGGTCGTGGGCAATGAAGATGTAGGTAAGGGACAGTTCTTGTTGGAGATCGTCGAGGAGGTTCAGCATCTGGGCCTGGATCGAGACGTCGAGCGCAGAGACCGGCTCGTCCGCCACGACGAGCTTCGGATTGAGGGCCAGGGCCCGAGCGACCCCGATCCGCTGCCGCTGGCCCCCCGAGAACTCGTGGGGAAAACGGTTGTAGTGCTCGGGGGAAAGGCCGACCGTCTCGAGCAGCTCCTGCACCCGCTTACGCCGTGCTTTCTTGTCGTCGATGCCGTGGATCTTCAGCGGGCTGCCGATGATCGAGCCCACCCGCTTGCGTGGATTCAGGCTCGCATACGGATCCTGGAACACGATCTGCATCTCCCGGCGCAGAGGCCGCAAAGAGCGTGACTTCAGCTTGGAGATGTCGCGTCCCTGGAAGAGCACGGTCCCCTCTGTCGGCTCGAGCAGGCGGACGATCGTCCGGCCGAGCGTGGACTTCCCGCAGCCCGACTCCCCCACGAGCCCGAGCGTCTCACCTTCGCGCACGGAGAAGGTGACGTCGTCCACTGCGTGAACGCGGGCGACCTCCCGCTGGAGCAGTCCTTTCCGAATCGGAAAGTACTTCTTGAGGTTGCGGACTTCGACCAGAGGATCGCCGCCGTTGCCGACGCTCACGCCGCCTCCTCCGTGCCACTGATCGTCTCGCCTCGGAGCCGCCGTTTGTCGGCCACCGGCAGCCAGCAACGGTCCAGATGCGCGTGCTCCTCGACGCGGTTGCGGAGATCGGGCTCCTCCATGCACTTGTCGAAGGCATGTGGGCAGCGCGGCCGGAACTTGCAGCCCTCGGGAAGGTTGATCAGCGACGGCGGCATTCCGTCGATGGAGTGCAGCCGCTCCTGCGTCGGGCGGTCGAGACGCGGGATCGAGCCAAGGAGGCCCCATGTGTACGGGTGCTGCGGGTCATAGAAGAGCGGCCGCCTCGGTGCGCGCTCGACGACGCGGCCGGCATACATGACGATGATCTCGTTCGCGATCTCCGCGACGACGCCCAGGTCGTGCGTGATCAGGACGACGGCGGATTTGAACTCGTCCTTGAGCTTGTCGATCAGCTCGATGATCTGCGCCTGGATCGTTACGTCCAGCGCCGTCGTCGGCTCATCGGCGATCAGGATGTCCGGGTTGTTGGCGAGAGCCATCGCGATCATCGCGCGCTGACGCATCCCGCCCGAGAACTGGTGCGGGTAGTCGTCGACACGCGCCTCCGAATGTGAGATCCCGACCTGGTGGAGCAGCTCGATCGCGCGGCGCTTGGCCTCGGGCTTACCCACGTCCTGATGAGCGAGGATCGCTTCCACGATCTGGTCGCCCACCCTGTAGACGGGATTGAGCGACGTCATCGGATCCTGGAAGATCATCGCGATCTCGTCGCCGCGCACTTCCTGCATCTCGTCCTTGTGCAGCTTCATCAGGTCGCGACCCTTATAGATCACTTCCCCTTCCACCTGCATGTTTGGATCGTTGATGAGGCGCAGCACAGACAACATCGTCACGCTCTTCCCCGAGCCCGACTCGCCGACGATTCCGAGCACCTCCCCCTGGTCCACAGAGAACGAGACACCGTCGACGGCCTTGACCACGCCGTCCTCAGTGCGGAACGAAACCTTCAGGTCGTTGACCTGCAGCAGCGGTTCGGCCATCGCTAAGCCGGCCTGATCCGCGGGTCGAGGCGCGCGTAGAGGACGTCGATGAGCGCGCTGGCGATGGTGATGAAGAAGGCGCCGTAGATCACCGTCGCCATGATGACCGGGAGGTCGAGCGACACGAGGGACCGATAGGTGAGCTGGCCCACCCCCGGCAATCCGAAGACGACCTCGGTCAGCAGCGCGCCGCCACCGACGAGGATGCCAAAATCGAGGCCGAAGAGGCTGACGAACGTAATCAAAGAGGTGCGGAGCATGTGCTTGATCAGAACATCCCGCTCCGATAGGCCTTTGGCCCGGGCGGTGCGCACGTAATCCTCGTTCTCGACGTCGAGCAGGTTCGCGCGGAGCACCCGCGCGTAGAAGCCGATGTAGAGCACGGAGAGCGTGATCCAGGGGATGACGAGATGGAGGAACCACTGCCACGGGTTCTGCGTCAGCGGGACGTACCCGAGCGGCGGCACCCAGGAGAACAGGAACGTGTCGTGCAAGCGGTCCTGCGTGATCAGGTTCGCCACCTCACCGAGCCAGAAGACGGGCATCGAGATCCCGATCAGAGCGAAGATCATGAGTAATGGATCGAAGATCGTTCCCTTCAGGATGACGGCGAGCACTCCCGTCAGGATGCTGAACACGACCCAGATGACGGCGGCCCCGAACACGAGCGAGAACGTCACCGGCGCCGCGGACGCTATTGCCGGGACGACCAGCAGCGCCTGATTCCCATAAGAGACGAGATCACGTGAGATGAACAGCCGCTTCATCATCAGCAGGTACTGCATGGGCTTGGAGCGATCGAGCCCGAACTGGTGCCTGACAGCGGCGACCGTCTCCGGCGTCGGGTTGCGGCCCGCGAGCGACCTCGTCGGATCGACTCCGGGCGTCGCGAAGAAGATCAGGAACACCAGCACTGTGATCGCGAACATGACGGCCACGAGACCGATCAGTCGGCGGACGATGAAAAGCGCCACGCCCTATCCCTTCAGCCTCAGCTTCGCCCGCGGGTCGAGCGCGTCCCGGACGCCGTCCCCGAGCACGTTCAAGGACAGCACCGTCAGCAGGATCATGATGCCCGGCGCGATCGCGACCCACGGCCGGCTGTAGAGCAGCGCTTGACCGTCGTCGATGATCGTCCCCCAGCTCGCCTTCGGTGGCTGCACGCCGATCGAGAGGAACGAGAGGGCGGCCTCGGTCAGCACCGTCGTCGCGATCATCAGAGGCAGCATCACGATCACCGTCGTGAGCACGTTCGGGAGGATCTCGCTGAACATCAGCCGCAGGTGCGACGCCCCCTGCGCAATCGCGGCCTCGACGTACTCCTTCTCGCGTACGGACAGCACCTGGCCGCGAACCGGCCGGTAGACATAAGGGACGTAGACGAGCGCGATGATGATCGTCGGGACCCACAGGCTCGCCGGGTCAACGTGAATGAAGCCCCATTGGAGCCCATTCGGCAACGTCAGCAGGACGGTCGCGAGCGAGATCGCGAGCAGGTAGACGGGAAACGCCCAGATGAGATCCATCAGGCGGGAAAGGATCGTGTCGCTGAAGCGACCGAAGAACCCCGCGACGAGGGCGAGGATGAGCGCGGCGAGGCAGCAGATCAGAGCTGACCCGATGCCGATCTCTAGCGACGCACGGCCGCCGTACAGGACTCGCGCCATGACGTCCCTGCCCTGGTTGTCGGCTCCGAGGAAGTAATTCGAGTGCCAGGTCGGGCCGACCGGCACGACGCCGATCCCGAGCGTCCCGCCGCCTTGCTGGAGCACCTCGACGCGCTTCCCGTCTACGACCGTCGTCCCCGTGATGTTGGACACGAATGGATCGGTGTGGGCGATGTGGTCTGCGTAGAAGGGCGCGGCGAAGCTGACGACGACGATGAGGACGAAGAGGACCAGCGCCCCCACCGCAACGTGGTTCCTGAGCAACCGGCGCCCGGCGAGGCGCCAGGGACTCTTTCCCGAGAGCTCCTGGACACTTTCGCCGGGCGCAAGAGTTACTTCAGTGTCTGGTTCGTAAGCAAATTCGGCCGTGCGTGTCTCCCTATTTCACCGAGGCCTGTGCGAGCAGGAAGTACCACTGCGGGCTGAATTGGAAGCCCTTGACGCGCTTCGAGACGAAGTCGAGCAGCTTCGGGTTGAACATCGAGATCCACGGCGCCTGGTCGGTGACCTCCTTGTCGACCTGGGCCCAGAGGTTGTTCGCTCCCTGCGGATCCGTGAGGCCCATGGCGCCGGCCTGGTCCATCTTCGCCTGGATGGGCTTGTTGCAGAACTGGGCGATGTTCGGGCTCGAGTTGCTATTGGGGTGGAACGAACCGCACCCGAGCAGGATGTCCAGGAAGTCCGACGCTGCCGGATAGTCCTGGAACCAGCTCGAATACGCGAACTGCACCTTGTTCTTCGAGTTCTGGGTGTACGGGTACTGGATGTCGCTCGAGAGGAACTGCGGCGAGGCTTTGTAGCCGAGCTTGTTCAGGAGCCCGATGAAGTAGAGGCCGTACGCCTTGTCGACCTCGTTCGTGTCGCTGTTCACCTTCACGGCCATGCCCTTGGTCCCTGACTCTTTCATGAGCTGGGTGGCTTTCGCCATGTCCGGGCCCGTCCACTTGCCGCTGCCGGGATTGACCGTGTAGGGGCAGTACGGCTTGTAGCCCGGGAAGTTCGGCGGCAGGACCTGACACGTCGGGACTGCAACGTTCGTGCCACCGTAGAGCTTGATGAGGGCGCTGCGGTCGGTCGCGTAGTTGACCGCCTGCCGCGCCTTCAGGTTGTTGAAGGGTGGGATTCGCGTGTTCAGGGCGAAGTAGAACACCGCGGTCAGCGGGTTGATGTGCACCTGGCTCGCGTACTTGGAGCTGAGCTCGGGAAGCCGGTCCGCCGGGATCGAATCGGAGTTCGCGATCCAGTCAGCCTGGCCGTTCTCGACCTGCGTGACCTCAGCCTCGGCGCTCAGGCCGAACTTCTGGACGATCGAGTCGGGGAGCCCGTCCGGTTGCGCGTCCTTCGACCACTCCTTGAAGAACGTGTTGCGGACGATCTTCATCTGCTTTTGAGGTGCGTACTGGATCCACTTGTACGGCCCCGTTCCCGCGGGCGGAATGTTCAGATTCTTCGTGGGCGTGTCCGCCGGGAGAATGTAGGCGAACGGAACCGAGAGCTTGTCGAGGAACTCCGGGTCGCCTTTGGTCAGGTGGAACGTGACCGTGTCCCCGTTGACGACGATACCCTGGGAGAGATCGCAGGTCTTCGGCGTCTTGACGCAGGCGTCCCCGCCGACGATGACGTTGTACCAGCTGCCTGCATTCGGGCTGTTGCCGATCTTGAAGAGGCGCTCGAACGTTGCCTTGACGTCCGCACCGGTCAGTGTGTTCCCGTTCGAGAACTTGATGCCCGGCCGGAGCTTGAACGCCCACGTCTTGCCGTTATCGGTCGGCTTCGGGATCGCCGTCGCCAGATCGGGCACCTTCTTTGTGCCTTCCGAGCCGCCGACGCGCTTGTAGCCAACCAGGCCGTCGTGCGTGAGGATCAGCCACTGCCACTCCTGGAGGGTGTAGTTCACCTGGGGGTCCGGGGAGCCGGACGGCGCTGCGTTCGCAAGCGTGATCAGCGTCCCACCCTTGCCGCCGGCAGCGGTTGGCGTCGTCGTGCCTCCCTTGCTCTTCGAGCTACCGCCGCATCCAGTTGCCACGAGGGCGACTACCGCGACCGCAGCCATCGCCCAGAGCTTTGCCGAGCGCTTCAAACGAACCATCCCCTCTCCGCGAGTTGATCGGTGACCGCCCCGCAATGTCGGACGGCTGGCGCCGCGCGATGTTAGCGCCTTCCAGGGGCCAAACCGGGGTTAGGCGACTTGTCATCGAACGTATGTTCGCCTACCCTATCGGCATGCAACTGAGGCTGGATGCGGCGGACCGGCTCGTCGAGCTGGTCGAAGAGCGGCGCGGGCCGGTGTACGCCGAAGAGGCCGCGCGGCGGCTCTTCGCCCTACGGAGCGCTCCCGTCGGGCTTGCCCGCAGCCTGCTGGACGAGGTCGTCGGTGACGACACGCGGCTGGCCTGGCGGGGCGACGCGGTGGGGCTCGCCGATCCCCCCGGGGCCGACCTCTTGCTCGAACACGCGACCTTCGTCGTCGTGGATCTCGAGACGACCGGCCTGCGGCCTGGGAGCTCGCGAATCTGCGAGATCGGCGCAGTGCGCGTGCGTGACTTCGAGCTCGCAGAGGAGTTCGAGCTCCTCGTCGACCCGGGCGTCCCGCTGGGCCCGGCTATCAGTGCGCTCACCGGCCTGCACGAGGCGGAGCTGCGCGGCCAGCCGCAGCCGCGCATCGCGGTACGCCGGTTTCTCGAGTTCGCCGGCGACGCCGTGCTCGTCGCGCACAACGCCCGCTTCGACCTCGCCTTCATCGATCGCGAAACGGAGCGGCTGACGGGCGGCCGGCTCCCCGGGCCGGTGGTGGACACCCTCGGCCTTGCACGTCGGCTACTCGCAGGGCGAACCCCGCGGGCAGGGCTGGGTTCGCTCGCGGAGTTCTTCGGCACCACGACACGACCGTGCCACCGCGCACTGCCGGATGCGCTGGCGACGGCCGAGATTCTCGTGCAGCTGATCGGACTGGCGCAAGAACGCGGTGCCCGCACGGTGGCGGACCTCGTCGACCTGGCCGCACCTCGCGTGCGCAAGGTCTACGCGAAGCGATCGCTCGCCTTCGGTGCTCCGACCTCGCCTGGCGTCTACCTCTTTCGTGACCGTCACGACCAGGTGCTCTATGTGGGTCGCGCGCGTGACTTACGTGCGCGGCTGCGGTCGTACTTCCGCTCCGATCGCCAACGACCCGCCGTCGAAGCGGCGCTCTTCGCACTCGATCGAATCGAGTGGCGCCCGACCGGCTCGGAGGTCGAGGCCGCACTCGAGGAGTTGCGGCTCCTACGCGAGCTGCGCCCGGTCGCCAACGCACGCAATACGCGGCCCGATCGCTACGTGTATCTGCGCCGCCGGGGCGACAAGCTCGTCTGCACGCAGACACCGACACCGCTCGGCCCGATCCGGAGCCGCACCCGTGCGCGGCTGGCGTGCCGGGCACTCGACGGAGCCTCCGAGCAGGAGCTCGAGCGTCCCGAGCTCGCACTGCCGCGGCTGCGCGCGCGTCTGCGTCACCTTG
>JALYST010000065.1 GCA_030854665.1 Actinomycetota bacterium | reverse complement strand
CCCGAGCTCACCAATGAGATCGTCTGCCAGCGGAGTCCGTCCCAGCCGAGGATCAACGGCACATCGTTATTGGAGTCTCCTACTGCCCAGGCAGCTGACGGCGACGCGGCGGCGACCGCGTAGAGGTGGTTTCTGCCCCGGGCGCGATTCGGGCTGTCCACCCGTGTCCAAGTCTTGCCATCCCAGTGTTCGATGAGCGTCTGACTGCCTCCGTCGAATTGCTCGCCGCCGACGGCCCAGGCGTCGGAGCTGGACGTAGCCGCGACATCCTCTAGCCCCACGAGGGCCTCGAATCCTGATTTGGCGATCGGCGCACTCTCAACGATCCTCCACCGAGCTCCATTCCAGTGCTCGATCAGCGCGTGACCGATCAGCGCGTGACCGCTGTAAGCAGCCGTTCCGCCGACGGCCCACACGTCGTTGTCGCCCAGAGGGGCCAATCCCCTCAGCTCGTCGCCCCCCCGTGGGGAGGGGACGGTCCGCCAGCTTTTTCGGCAGCTCCGGCTGTGGTCGGCGCTTGAGGCAGCAACGGGCACCGTCACGACGAGCAGTGCAATGCCTGTGCCCAGCAACCCAATCCAACGCATCCTCTGAAGCGACACATTGCCTTTTCTGGGCCATGCGCGGATCCGCCTCATGGTGAGGAGTCTATGCCTGCCCGCCGGCCCCTCCTGCTCAGGCGTTTGCGATCAGCACGATCCGCTCGTGCTCCGTGGTCGCCTCGTTCATGGTGATCGTCCAATCGGCTTCGAGACGCTCAGGCGATTGCTCGGGCGTTGAATCGGCGCGCCTTCCAAAACCGGACGCTCACGGGAGTACTGCCCAAAGAAAGCGCACTTCTTGGACGGCGTTTACCACCCCGAGCGGCTCATGCTCATCAAGGTCTGCCAGCGCGCGACCGGCGTGATCGCGAAGATCCGGCCGATCGAGCAAGACGGCGACCTTCACATCCTCTTCAAGCTCGACCCACTTACGTCGGTCTCAAGAACGATGTAAACAACAGCGGCAGCCCGCACGGCAACCTCATCGTCGAGTTCATGCCGCGCGACGGCGGCCACCTACCGCGACCAAAACGCGGCGACCGCGTCACCCTCGTCGGCGCCTGGATCACGGATACCGAGCACGGCTGGAACGAACTCCATCCGGTCTGGCGCGAGATCCTCAACGGCAACGTCTATACAAGCGGTCCGAAGAACGGCGGCTCACCAGAAGCGGACCGAAGCGCTAACTTCGAAGCCGACTGCCGAGACCACGGGCACCGCTGCACCGGCTACCGGCCGTAACCGACACGAGGACCGTCACCGTGTCGAGCCACCGGGGTATCGGCTGCGAGGAGAACATTGACGGTGCCGCTGGGCGACGGCGTTTAACTCATCCTACGGTGCGCTCATCGTCTACCGATCTTGTCGCTGCGCGCACGGGCCAGCATCAAGGGTCACTGTGTCTCCCAGCGCAAGGTGTTGGCGGCCTGTTCCCACTGCGCGAGACTGAGACGAGCGTGGGGGAACTTGCCAAACTGGGGGTCATAGCTCCAGCCAGTGCGAAGTGTCCGCAAACCTGAGCCGTCCACGTTCATGATCCAGATCCTGTGGAGTCCCTTCGCCTGCTGGCCCGAGCCGACGAGGGTTGCTGCTTCCAGTGCGAACTTGGTGCCGCTCGGGTCCCACTCGAAGTCGTGAGGCCACACGGCCTCGTTGCGGATTCGCAAGCGTTTCTTGCGGACAATGTTGACCGTGTTGCTGGCCACGTTCACGAGATAAAGCGCGGCCTAGATGGAAGCCCCCTGTGGCTTGCGGAGACGGCCTCGGAAGGGGCTGTTTTCGTTATGGTTAAGCCGATACGCGGACGTAGCTCAGTTGGTAGAGCATCAGCTTCCCAAGCTGAGGGTCGTGGGTTCGAACCCCATCGTCCGCTTTTCGAAGCCACGCCCCTGCGTGGCGTAGCGCAGGAGCTCTTTTGCCTTCGACTCCCGCCGCGCCGATGCCGGCCTCGCCGGCGTCGGCTTCCCAGCGCTCGGACGAAGTAACACCGATCGAAGTCATCATGGCCCGCGAAGCAGGCCGGACTTCAATCGGTAATGACGACCGGCGTACCGAGCTTCACGTGATGGAAGAGCCACTCCGCATCCGGGATGTGCATGCGAATGCAGCCGTGTGACGCGGAGTAGCCGATCGACGCGTCGTCCGGCGTGCCGTGGATGCCGACGCCCGGCGCGGAGAGTCCCATCCACCGCGTGCCGAGGGGATTTCCCGGGCCCGGTGGAATCGGCTTCTTGCCCGCCGCCCAGGGTGAGTCCGGCGGCAGCCACCAGGGATTCAGCTGCAAGTCGACGATGCTGAACGTCCCGGTCGGCGTCGGGTACACGGACTGCCCGGTCGCCACACCGAATTTCCGCATCAGTTGCGCGCCCCGGTAATAGCGCAACTCATTGGTGCCACGCCGAATGACGACCACGGCACCGAAGTTCACGACCGTGCGCGCGGGCTCGAGCACCTTCACGGCAACGCGGATGCGCCGGAGCTGTGGCGACTGCAGCGCGCGGACTATGCGGCGGACGGTCAACCCGCGCAGAACCTTGAGGCCCACCTTCTCCTTCGTGAACTGCGGACGCAGACCCTTGAGACCTTTCAGGTCCGCATCCTTCGGCGCTATCGAGACGCGCTTGTCGAGAGCGTTCACGAACCGGCTGACTTCCTCCTCGTCCACCTCCGGGACGAGCGGAACCGCAGCGCCGGCCTGAGCGCCGAGCGCTTGCAGGACGCCGTCGGCGATCGTCACCTGCCCGCCGAAGTGGGTCGGCTGGAGCCTCCAGCGTCGGTCGCCGTAGACGAGCCTGACCGGCTCGGCAAATGCCGGACGCAGCGCAGCCTGGGCCTGCTCGTTCGACATCCCCCCGACCGGAACGCCCGCCAGGGTGACGCCGGGCTGGATCAACACCGGCGGGGCGGCATCCCCACGGAGGGTCGGCGCGAGAGCCGCGACGACGAAAACCGTTAGGGCCAGACGGCGGAGCACGTGGCGAGATCGTACTCACGCCCGGAGGCCTTACCAAGTCCTCGTTCGAGGGAGGGGCGAACCGCCGCAGCGTCGCCCCTCCGAACTGGAAAGCTTAGGGGATACTTCTCCCCGGACAAAGCGAGGGAGGGAGTCGGAGTGAACGTTCAGGAGCTAGAGGAAGTCGCCGCACAGATCGTCGCCGACGGGAAGGGCATCCTCGCCGCGGACGAGAGCGACGGGACGATCAAGAAGCGCTTCGATTCGATCGGGACCGAGTCCACGGAGGAGAAGCGGCGGGCATACAGGGAGCTCCTCTTCACCACGGAGGGAGCCGAGGAGTTCATCGGCGGTGTGATCCTCTTCGACGAGACGCTCCGCCAGAAAGCTTCCGACGGCACGCCGTTTCCCAAGTTGCTCGAGTCCAAGGGCATCGTCCCCGGCATCAAGGTCGACAAGGGCGCCAAGCCGCTTGCGCTGGCCGCAGGCGAGACGGTCACCGAAGGGCTCGACGGGCTCCGCGAACGGGTCGCGGAGTATCGCGAGCTCGGCGCGCGCTTCACGAAGTGGCGCGCCGTGATCACGATCGGCAAGGACATCCCGAGCGAGTACTGCATCTGGACGAACGCGCACGCACTCGCCCGCTACGCCGCGCTCTGCCAGGAAGCCGGCCTCGTCCCGATCGTCGAGCCGGAAGTGCTCATGGACGGCGACCACACGATCGAGCGAAGCTTCCAGGTGACGGCGCACACGCTGCACGCGGTCTTCACCGAGTTGCGCGACCAGCGGGTCCACCCCGAAGGGATCCTGCTGAAGCCGAACATGGTGCTCCCCGGGTACGAGAGCTCGGAGCAGATGTCCGACGAGGAGATCGCGCGCGAGACGGTTCGCTGCTTCCGCCGGCACGTGCCCGCTGCGGTTCCGGGCATTGTGTTCCTCTCAGGTGGACAGTCGGAGGAAGAGGCGACTCGGCGGCTGAACGCGATCAACGCCATCGGCCCGCACCCGTGGAAGGTGTCGTTCTCGTACGGTCGTGCACTGCAGGCTGCGGCGCTGAAGGCCTGGGGCGGTCACGAGGAGAACGTCGAGGCTGGACAGCGCGCCTACTACCACCGCGCAAAGATGAACAGCGCAGCGCAAACCGGGATGTACGCGCCAGAAATGGAGAAGGAGGCAGTACCCGTCTAGTGGTACTCGAGGCCCGTCAGGGCCTGGAGCTTGTCGAGCGCGTGCGTGGCCTCGACTCGGCGCGAGGTGCCGGACCGTGAGCGCATGACGATCGAGTCGGTGACCGCGCCGTTCGGGAGGTAGCGCACGCCGCGTAGCAGCGAGCCGGTGGTGACGCCCGTCGCTGCAACGAAGACATCGTCGCCGGCAACGAGGTCATGCGTCGTCAGCACTCGCTCCGGATCGAGGCCGGCGTCGACGAGCTGTTGTCGCTCCTCGTCGTCACGTGGCCAAAGCTTCCCCTGGATGCCACCTCCCACGCACTTGAGCGCCGCCGCCGAGATGACGCCTTCGGGCGTGCCGCCGATCCCGTAGAGCATGTCCACCCCGGTCCCGCTCTGCGCGGCTGCTATCGCCGCGGCGACGTCGCCGTCGCGGATCAGCAGGACCTTCGCGCCGGCCTCGCGAAGTTCCCCGATCAGCGCCTCATGACGCTCACGCTCGAGCACAACCACGGTGATCTCCCGGGGCGACACTCCCTTCGCCTTCGCGACGCCGTTGATGTTCTCCGTTGGCGTCGCGTTGATGTCGACCGCGTCAATCCCCTGCGGCCCGACCGCGATCTTGTTCATGTACACCGCGGCGCCGGGGAAGAACATCGTGCCGCGCTCCGCGACGGCGATGACGGCGATTGCATTCGGCTGGCCGAGCGCGGTCAATCGCGTTCCCTCCAGTGGATCCACCGCGACGTCGACCTCCGGCCCCGTGCCGTCACCGACCGACTCGCCGTTGAAGAGCATCGGCGCCTCGTCCTTCTCCCCCTCGCCGATCACGACGACGCCTGCCATGGAAACCGAGTCGAGCATCGCCCGCATCCCGTCCACGGCGGCCTGGTCGGCGGCAATCTTGTCGCCGCGCCCGACCCAGCGTCCGGCGCCCATCGCCGCCGCTTCGGTTACGCGGACGAGCTCGAGCGCGAGATTTCGGTCGGGCGGCCTGGCGCTCATTGGGCAGCCTCTGTCCAATGAGCGAGGGAAGGGGCAGCGGGGGAAACCCTGAGGTTTCCCCTCTTGCTCTCCTCGGCCCACGCGGCGATCTCAGCGGC
>JALYST010000061.1 GCA_030854665.1 Actinomycetota bacterium | reverse complement strand
ACGACGAGGTCGGAGTTCGGAACGTGCATGCTGACGATTATCCCGGCGATTGCTGCGGGCACGACACCGGTCTCTCGCGTCCAAGCGAGGAAGAAGAGCTCCTGTCGCGTCCAGGCGGCTCGTCGGTCCGGCAGCAGGCAGACGAGCACCGCGAGCGGACGGGCGAGCAGGATCAGGGCGGCGAGGACTCCCAGAGCGGGAGCGAAGTGGTCTGCGATCGCAGTCCAGGGAAGGTTCGCGCCGAGCGTGATGAAGACGAAAATCACCATCACGTCGGCCACAGTCGAGATGAGCACGCGCATCTCTTGCTCGTGGTGGGAGAACATCGCCAAACCGAGCCGGTCCATGTTCCCCACGATCAGCCCCGCGAGGAACGCGCCGAGGTAGCCGCTTCCCCCTGCCGAGTCGATCGAGAAGAAGCTGCCGGCGACCACGGCCAGCACTGCGATCGCGCACGACTCACGCCAGATCCCCGCGCGCCGGCTCGAGACGGCGGCGGAGAGGACGATGCCGAACACAACGCCCATCGCGGTCGAGATCGCGAGGTCCTTGACGAAATCGACCATCGGGGCGGTCAGCGAGGCGTGCCCACTCACGACGACCCCGGCGAAGGCCAGGGCAAGCACGGCGCCCGTCGGATCGTTCAGCGCCGACTCGGCAATGATCGTCTGCGAGACCTTCGGCCGAACCCGCAACCGTTCGAAGAGCGGGACGAGGATGGCGGGATCGGTCGGGGAGAGCGCTGCGCCGATCAGGAGGCCCGAGGACAGGGGCAAGCCGAACAGCCAAGCCGCAACCGAGCCGGTGACGAGCGCAGTCAGCACGACGCCGGGAACGACGAGCAGCAGGAGCCCGACGGCGACCTTTCTCAGGATCCCGACGGAGAGCTGGAGGCCGCCGTGGAAGAGGATGAAGGAGACTCCGAGCGTCAGCACGAGCTGCGAGCCCATCGAGTCGAGCGGCACGTCGATCGCGTCGGAAACCGATGAGCCGAGGAGGACCCCGGTCCCCAGCAGGACGAGCATGTGCGGCAAGCGGAGGAGGTCTGCGACGAGCCGCGCGCAGAGCCCGGCTCCGAGCATCAGCGTGACTGTGAGGATGACGTCCTTGACCGTCATGAGGCGGCGATTGTCCCCCGGGCGAGGCGACTCGTCCACCTTGCGCTTGCCGCCGCCGTGTCGGACACTAGGTCGCGCATGCTCATCTTTCTGCTCCTCGGGGTCTATCCATGGGTTCTGCTGCTCACGTTCGCGATCTCGCTCTACCTCACCTTCGTCGAGACACGAGAGCAGCGGATGGACAAGCGTCACACGGCCTGGTGGCTGCAGCTCACCTTTCTCTTCCATTTCGCCGGCTACCTCGCACTGAGAGGGTGGACCTTCTATCGGCGCCGTCACTCCACGGCCTAGCCTGAGCGCCCGCCTGGCGCGGGTGACCTGGAGCCGCGTGGCGTTCATGGTCGCGCTGCTCGCCCTCGGACTGGTGCTGACACGCGTCCTCGGACGGACGAACACAAAGGTCAGCAAGGACGATGCGATAGCAGTTGCGCGGCCGAAGGTCGATTTCAAGCCGCAGGGCTACAACATCCGGCTCGTGCGCCAGGGGATTCCACCCAGGCCCGTCTGGGCAGTCTCGTTCTGGATCCGGAAGGCCTCGGGCGGCTACTCGAGGATCACCGTCGTGCTCGTGGATGCGAACAACGGCCGGGTCGTGCAGGTGCGACGGGCGGCCTGAGCAGAGCTGACCGCAGTGTTCGCAGTGCACACCCGGCAGACGGAAAGCTGTGGCCGCTCGATATTGTGCGCGCGGCCGCCCGTTCTTACGCTCGCCCGAGGTAGCGGGCTTCGCGCCGAATCGAGAGAGGCAGGTTTACGATCGTCGGGTCGCTGATTTCCGGACTGGTCGCTCTGGTCGCTGCGGCGCCGACGCCTCAAGAGCTTTCGGACAAGCTCTCGCTGGACAGTTCCATCCTGTCCGAGCAGTTCTACTACTGGACCGTCGTCGTGATGTGGCTGATCCACGTCGGCTTCATGTCGTACGAGGCCGGTGTGTCGCGCCGCAAGAACGTCATGTCGACGGCGATGAAGAACATCCTCACGATCGCTGTCGTAACGCCGACGTTTTACTACTTCGGCTGGTGGATCTACGGCTGCTTCAACACCGGGATCATCCCCTTCACGCCGAGCCACTT
>JALYST010000060.1 GCA_030854665.1 Actinomycetota bacterium | reverse complement strand
GAGTGCGGACCGCGATCCGGCGTGCCTGTGCGAGGGTGACCGTCTTGGACTTCACGGGCTTCGCACTCTCTCAGCTACCGGAAGCGCCGCGGCGGGTTCTCGAGGTCGGCTGCGGCCATGAAGGCGGCGTCGCTCCGTCGCTAGCGAGCGCGGGCTACGACGTGCTCGCGATTGATCCACATGCCCCCGAGGGACTTCTCTACCAGCAGATCACCTTGGAGGAACTGGACGATCCCGGGCCGTTCGATGCAGTCGTGGCGGGCCGCGTTCTCCACCACGTGAATCCCCTCGGCCCGGCGCTCGACAAGCTGGTGGCGCTCGCGCCGCTGCTCATCCTCGACGAGTTCGCGTGGAACCACATGGACGAGCCCACAATCGACTGGTACGAGTCGCAGCACAGGGTGCTCGTCGCGGCGGGGCGCGCGCCAAAGGGACCTCCAGATCTTGCGGAGTGGCGCGAACGGCACGCCGATCTCCATCCCTACGAAAAGCTGCGCGGGGAGGTGGACGCTCGCTATGACGAGCGTCACTTCGAGTGGCGCCCGTACTTCTACCGCTGGCTCGAGGGCCCGGCTTCGGAGTCGCTCGAGGCCGGGCTCATCGCTGCGGGCGCGATCCGCCCGATCGGATTTCGCTACGCGGGAGTCAGGAGGGAGACCGTCCGCTCGCCGGCAGACTCTCGGTAGTCGGCGCCGAGCTTCTCCTCGAGGACGCGGGTCAGCTCGCCGCTCGCCGCGAGCTCCTCGGTGATGTCGGCGCCGCCGATCAGCTCACCCTTCACGAAGACTTGCGGGATCGTCGGCCAGCCGGAGATCTCGGACAGCTCCTGGCGAATCGCCGGGTCCGCGAGGACGTCGACACCGGTCACGGGAGCGCCGGCTTCACGCAACGCGCGCAGGGTGCGGTCGGAGTTGCCGCACATGATGAACTGCGGCGTTCCCTTCATGAATACGGCGACGGGCTCGTTCTGGATGACATCTTGGATTCGCTGGCGCAGCTCGGTCATTCGCTCCCTTTCGTCTTGATTCGCAGTTCATGAATGGTGCCGTCTTGCAGCGGCTCCGCGAGCGCCTCGTTCACGAGGCGATGCTGGTCGAGCAGCGAAAGGCCAGTGAAGCGTGGGCTTACGACGGTCACCTGGAAATGGTCGCCGCCGCCGGTGCGGTCCTCGACACTCAGTTCGGTCGCGTCCGGGAACGCATTCTCGAGCAGGGCCTGGAGCGGCTGAGTAGACACGCCTACCATGCTAGCCACGCTGGTGCGCTAGATAGTCGAGGAGGTCCGAACGCGTCAGGACGCCGATCGGCTTTCCCTTGCTGGCAATGACAAGCGCGTTCGTACGCCCTGTCAGCGTTGCGAACACCTCGTCGAGTGTTACGTCGCTCTCGACGGCGGCAAGCGGAGGCTGCATCGCGGTCGCCACATCCTCGTGAAGCGCGTCAGGATTCTTGAACACACGGTCGAGAAGATCGCGATCCTGGAGGGACCCGATCACGTCGGCGAGAGATTGCACGTCCCCGTCGCGTACGACCGGAAGCTGCGAGATGGAGTACTGCTGCATCACGTCGATAGCCTCTCCGACCTTTTGGTGCGCGGCAATCGTGATCAGAGCGGGCACGGCGATTTCCTCGAGCCGCTTCGAGCGAAGGAGCTCGGAGACCGTTGGAGCGGGCACGCGCCGCTCCACGAATCCGTGCTCGAGCATCCAGTTGTCGTCAAAGAACTTCGACATATAGGACCGGCCCGAATCGGGGATCATCGTCAAGATCCGCGCGCCGGGCCCGAAGCGCTTCGCGATCTCGAGCGCCGCCCAGACAGTCGTGCCGCCCGACCCACCGACGAGCAGTCCTTCCTCCCGCGCTAGCCGGCGGGCAGTCAAGAAGGAGTCGCGGTCGGAGACGCGCACCCACTCGTCGACGACCGAAGGATCCATCGTCTTCGGCCACGAGTCCTTGCCGATGCCCTCGACGAGGTACGGATGGACGTCACGCTCTTCTTGCGCCGTGTAGACGGAACCTTCCGGGTCTGCGCCGACGATCAGGACGTCGGGCTTGTGCTCCTTGAAGTAGCGACCAACCCCGGAGATCGTCCCGCCGGTGCCGACGGAGATGACGATCGCGTCGATCTCGCCGCCGGTCTGCTCGAAGATCTCCGGCCCCGTGTGCAGGTAGTGCGCCTCAGGGTTCGACATGTTCGAGTACTGGTCCGGCTTGAACCCGCCGGGAATCTCTTCCGCGAGCCGATCGGAAACCGAGTAGTACGACTCGGGTGAGTCCGGCGGGACTGCGGTCGGGCAGATCACGACCTCAGCACCGTAGGCACGCAACATCGAGATCTTCTCCTGGCTCATCTTGTCCGGCATGACGAAGATGCAGCGGTAGCCCTTCTTCGCCGCCGCGATCGCGAGGCCGACGCCGGTGTTGCCCGAGGTCGGCTCGACGATGGTGCCGCCGGCCTTGAGCTTTCCTTCGGCTTCGGCCTTCTCGATCATGGCCAGACCGATCCGGTCCTTCACCGACCCACCGGGGTTGACGTATTCCAGCTTGGCCAGGAGCTCCGGCTCGACGTCGCGCCCAAGTGAGTCGAGGCGGACGATCGGTGTGTTGCCAACGAGCTCGAGGACGGTGGGGTACTGGTGCGCCATGGGCGGGAAGCGTACTTCCACGAGCTCTAGGCCAGGCGCCAGAAGTCACCCGTCAGGCCCAGGCGGTCGAGGATCGCCTGGTTGTGCTCGAGCGTATGCGGGCGCCAGTCCGGATCCAGCCGGTCGGAGTACCACGCATGCGCGAGCTCGCACAGCGTGTCGACGCTCGTGCTGCCGCCGGGCTCACGGCCTGCCAGCGACCGCTCTAGATGCTCCTCCGACCGGAAGAGATTCATCGTCGTTCAGGTGAAGACGATGTCGTCCCACCACTGACGCGCAGGGACGAGCACGTGAAACACGTAGTCGCATTGCACGGCTTTCCGATCGCGCACCTCGATAACAAAGGGCTCGCCGCAGTCGGCGCACGAGCTCTCGATGCGGCCGTCGCCGTGCAAAGCAGCGCAGATCGCGAACGAGTCCCAAGCGCAGTTCGAATACCACTTGCGCCCGCCGGCTTCTACGTGCCAGGCGCTCGGCACACATGAGAAGGGGTTGAGCATTCGGATCTCGAGCGCATCAGGCTCGAGGACGAGCGCGTGCGCATCGTGGAGGCGGCGCAGCGCGGCGCCGGCAGCTTCCTGTGAGAGACCGAACTCCCGCGCCACGCCGGCGACCCGGGGCGCTTGGCCGGTTTCGACGAAACGGCGATACAGGAAGTTGCGAATGCGGACGTCGTGCTCGTCCATCAGTGCCGGAAGTGGCGCCGGCCCGTCAGCACCATGACCGCGTCGGCATCACGCACTGCTTCGGCGACCTCGTCGTCTCGTTTCGATCCACCGGGCTGGATGATCCCGGTGACGCCGGCCTCCAGCGCGGCCTGCGGTCCGTCGGGGAACGGGAAGAACGCATCGGACGCGAGCACCGCGCCGCGCACGTCGTGGCCGTGCTCGCTCGCTTTCTGGAGCGCAAGCTTGACGGAGTCGACGCGGCTGGTCTGGCCGCCGCCGATGCCGATCGTCGCGAGGTCCTTTGCCAACACGATTGCGTTCGAGCCTACGTGCTTGCATACCCGCCAGGCAAAGACCAGGTCGCCCCAGCACGTCTCGTCCGGATCGCCGCAGGCGACCTCCATCGCCTCACGGTCGTCGACGTCCCAGTCGCGGTCCTGAACGAGTAGGCCGCCGAGCACGCGCTTGAAGTCGCGCTCGCCGCGTGCAAATCCGCGCCGTTCACGGTCGCGGAGGATCCGGATCGCTTCCTTGCGCTGGAGCGCTTCGAGCGCCTTTTCGTCGTAGTCGGGCGCGAACAGCACGTCGATGAACCGTTTGGCTAGCGCTAGGCCCAGCTCCGCGGAGACGGGCCGGTTGAACGCACAGACCATGCCGAAGGCGGAAACCGGATCGGACGCGAGGGCGCGCTCGTAGGCCTCCTCGATCGTGCCTGCGACGGCGACCCCGCAAGGATTCGCGTGCTTGACGATCACGCACCCCGGCAGCGCGAACTCGCGCAGCAGCAAGCGTGCCGCCGAGAGGTCGAGCAGGTTGATCAGCGACAACTCCTTCCCGTGCAGGTGCTCGACCCGTGACAGGAGGTGCACGCGCGCGCCCTGCTCGGCGTAGTACGCGGCTCGCTGATGCGGATTCTCGCCGTAGCGAAGGTCGGTCACCTTGGTGAAGGCGGTGACGAGGGTTTCCGGGAAGGCCTCGACGTCGCCGAACCAGCGTGCGATCGCAGCCTCGTACGCGGCGGTGGTGGCAAACGCCTCTGCCGCCAGGGCTCGTCGTGTTTCGCTCGAGAGATCGCCTCTCTCCTGCAGTTCGGCGAGCACCGACTCGTACCGCTCCGGTCTACAGACCGGGGCGACATGCGCGAAGTTCTTCGCCGCGCCCCGCAGCATCGAGGGCCCGCCGACGTCGATCATCTCGACGGCTTCCTCCTCACGGACGCCGTAGCGGCCGGCGACCTCGCTGAACGGATAGAGGTTGACGCAGACGAGGTCGAACGGCCGGATGTCCTGATCCTCCAGCGTCGCGATGTCGTCGGCGTGATCGCGGCGCGCGAGAATAGCGGCGTGGATGTTGGGATGGAGTGTCTTGACGCGGCCGCCGAGCATGTCTGCGACTCCTGTCAGCTCCTCGACTCGTTCGACCTCGAGGCCGACCTCGTTCTCGAGGAACTCTGCGGTGCCGCCGCTTGCCACCAACTCGAAGTCGAGATCGGCCAGCCCGCGCGCGAACTCCTGCAGGCCCGTCTTGTCGTAGACGGAGATCAGTGCGCGCAAAGCTCTCTCACCACCTCGGGCAGAATCCGGTGCTCGACGTCGTGGATCCGTGCTACCAGGGTCGCCCGCGGCTCGACGGCGACAGGCTCTTGTCGGATCACCGCGCCCGTGTCGAGGCCTTCGTCCACGTAGTGGACGGTGACCCCCGTGGTGTCGACCCCCGCCTCCAGTGCGTCGGCGATCGCCCTCACGCCCGGAAACTGGGGGAGCAACGATGGATGGACGTTGACGATGCGGTCGCGGAAGCGATCGAGAAACACCGGCGTGAGCAGGTGCATGTAGCCCGCGAGCACGACCAGGTCCACGCCGCGAAGCTGCAGCCAGTCGGCCAGCTCGCGATCTCGTGCGGGCCGGTCCGAGTACCCGTCCAGATCGAAGAACCGGTTCGGGATTCCCGCCGCGTCCGCGCGCGCCAGCGCGCCGGCGTCGCCGCGGTTCGACGCTACGGCTGCGATCGGCAGGCCGGCGTCGATCAGCGCCTGCAAATTCGTCCCCTCGCCCGAGACGAGGACTCCGATCATGCGACCTCGCCGATCACGACCGCAGTTGCCGGCGCCTCCGGCACGACGGCGCACATCCCGATTCCGAGATTGAAGACGCGGCGAAGCTCATCTTCCTCGACTCCTTGCTCGGCGAGCCACCCAAAGATGGGAGGCCGCTCCCACGCGTCCCAGTCGATCCGGGCCTCGAGCCCGTCGCGTAGCACACGGGAGAGGTTCCCCATGATGCCGCCGCCGGTCACGTGCGCGAGCGCCCGCACGTCGGCGTGCGCCTGCAGCCTACGGACCTCTTCGAGGTAGAGCGTGTGCGGTGCGAGCAGAAGGTCGGCGTCGAAGTCGCCGTCGTCCACGAGTGTGCGCACGAGCGAGAAGCCGTTCGTGTGCAGCCCGCTCGACGCGAAGCCGATCACGGCGTCACCCGGTTCGCAGCGGGACCCATCGATCACATCATCGCGTTCGACGAGCCCGACGCACGTCCCGGCGAAGTCGAGCTCCGACTCCTGGTAGATCCCCGGAAGCTCCGCCGTTTCGCCGCCGATGAGAACGCAGCCGGCGGCCCGGCAAACCTCCGCAGCGCCCTCGACCAGCTCTGCAACCTGCGCCTCGTCGATGCGGTTGGCGGCGACGTAATCGAGCAGGAACAGCGGCTGGGCTCCGGTGCAGAGCACGTCGTTGATGCAATGCGCCGCGAGATCCATTCCCGCCCAGCGCAGGCGCCCTGCGCGACGCGCAAGCATGAGCTTCGAGCCGACGCTGTCCATCGACGCTGCGAGGAACCGGTTGCCGTCCAGCGGGTAGAGCCCGGCAAAGCCGCCGAATTGCTCCGCGCCGGTCGACTCGACCGCCGCCCGCAGGCGCTCGACGATCGACTCGGCGGTGGCGAGCGAGACGCCGGCCCCCTGATACGTCTTCGGCTTGCTCGTCAGGGGGCCAAGTCTAGAGCCGCGACCGGCGTCAGCCTCCGATGTCGACGTGTTGGCTGGCAGAAGGAGACCCCACCGTGAGGTCTCCGCCTTCCACATCGTTCAACACGAAGGCGTTGTTCTGGACAGGTGCCCGCTTGCCGTTGGCCTCTGCATACGTGTGACCGTCCCCGACGAGCCCCACCACCAGCCGTGACCCGTCCTCTCGGCGGTCGGCCATGTAGATGCTGCCCGTACGCAGGATGTCGCGGTCGGCGCAGGCCCCGCCTGCGGTGCCTGCCACCGTGTCCACCTCGACCAGGCACAGCATCACTCCCTTGCCGGGCACGGCATAGAGCTTCAGAGAGCCCTGCTCCTGGAGCAACCGCGAGCCGCCACCGTTCGGAGACGCGAAGTTCCGGTCGGCGAAGGGGTAGTCGAGGACGCTCTGAGGAATCTTGTCCGCAACGCGCGCAGCGTGCGCAAGTACCGACACCGAGCCGTTTCCTATCTGCACCTTTTCGTTCCCGCCCAGGCCGAGCTGCGTGAGCAGGCCGGCGGTTGCCGCCGCCACCAGTACGGCCACTCCGAATTGAAGACGTCGCGTCCTCACGGCTACCACTGATCCTTGCAGTCGTAGACAAAGTGCGTGTTGCCATCGCGGTTAGAGCAAAACGAGTACGTGTAGTAGTAGCCCGGATGCGCGTTGAAGCAGTTGCCGATGCACCACTTGTCGAAGTGGTGGTAGCCGGCCGGTGTGACCTCCCACACTTCGCTCCTCCAGCCTGCGTTCGGTCCGAAGTAGAGCTCGTTGTAGATGTGGTTGCGAGCCGTCAGGCGGTCGTAGCCCTGAGCGTTCGGGGGCATGTTGCGCTGCCACCAGTAGATGTAGTACTCAGCGCCTGCGGTCGCTGCGAACGTCAGAGCGAGCAGCACGACCATCGTCACCGCGATCGCCCACCGTCTTTGGAATCTCAGTCGCACTTGCACCGTCCTTGTCGAGGTTTCCAACCTCGCGCAAGCATCCGGCGAACGATGCATCGCGTCAATTCGCTCTTTTGGACAGTGGCGCGTGCAGATAAGGCTTAGACGAACAGCTCCGCGTACAGCTGTGGACGCCCTTGCGGACCGTCGGGAAGGAAGCGCACGAGCGTGTCGCCGATGGTGACCGTGTCCTTCGTGTACGTCGCCTCGAGTAGCTCGCCGAGCGCCGCTGCCTTCAACTCGGGATTGTCCGCACGCAGCTGTAGCTCCGCGAGCTTGAGGTCCGAGCCACCGACGAGGAAATCGTCGAGCCACTCGCGTGGTGGATGCAGCTCGAGGCGGTAGCCCGCCTTCGTCGTCACGAAGGTCCGCCTGCCGCCGTGCTCCTGCACGCGCAGCTCACGCCGTTCCGCGCGCCCGAGCGTCGCGAGGAAGTCGTCTTCGTCGAGCGCGAAGCCGA
>JALYST010000052.1 GCA_030854665.1 Actinomycetota bacterium | reverse complement strand
CCGGGAGCGTACCGGCCCGGCTCGAACCTAGCTCTGAGGTTTGAAGGCTTTCATCGTCGAGCCGTTCGCGCCGAACTTGATTGCCTTGCGGCGCGTATCTTCGAACTTCGAGCGCATGTACGTGGCGACGAGGTTGCCGGACTCGATCCGTTCGAACCCATGCCGCTTCAGTATCTCTGCGTACTCTGCTTCCAGCAGAGCGCCTGCAATTCAGCCGGTCCAGAGATCGATGTCTCGCCGACCTTCTTCGCTGACCGGTTTCTGGATGGTCACGTCGGCGATCTGCATCCTTCCTCCGGGGCGAAGGACGCGGAAGATCTCTCCAAATACTGCGTCTTTATCCGGAACGAGATCGATTACGCCGTTGGAGATCACGACGTCGACACTGTCGTTTCCGAGGGGTAGTCGCTCTATCTCACCCTCGATGAAATCGACGTTCGTCAAGCCCAGTTCGGCCGTGGCGGCGCGGGCTTTCTCGAGCATCTCTGGAGTCATGTCGATGCTGGTCACGTGGCCGTTCTGGCCAACCATTTGCGCGGCGACGAGCGAGTCCGTCCCAGCACCGCAACCCAGATCGACGACACGCTCGCCGTCTTCCAGACGGCCGAGTGCGAACGGATTCGCGACGCCGGCGAACGAATCGGCGGCTGTGTCGGGAACGTTCGCGAGCTCGGGGGGGTAGTCGAGGTCCTCGGCCCAGGCACGCCCGGTAGGAAAGACGAAGTCCTTCTCGGGGTCCTGAGAGAGCGCGGCGTAAGTCTTCTTGATCTCCTTCTTGAGGAGATCGACGTCTATAGGGATCTCGATCGCCATCAGTAGCTGAAGACTGTCGCCCCTTCGCCGATCCAGTCCCAGAGCGGCGTGGCTCCTGCAAGGCGTGCATTCGGCACGAGGTCGCCCTCGTCGAGCTTCTTCGAGTTGAAGCAGATCGGACAGACGAGGAACTCGCCGCCACCGGACGTAAACTGCTCGAAGAGACGGGAAAGCGGGGGGCAGCCCTCGCAGGCGACACCCTCCGCGACCCCTGGCAGCGCGACGCGGACGGCCTCTTTGGTGAGAAACATCGAGACCTGTTTCCCCTTCTCCAGTGCTGCGCCGGCAACGAGGAAGGCGACGGTCACGCGCTCGCCGTCCTCGAGGCCGGTCGCCAGGTTGATGACGACCTTGTCCTTCGGAGTCATCCGCCGCGCCTAGGCGTCATAGGCGTCTTTTGCGACGCGTTCGCGGATTTGCTCGTCGGTTTCCTGCATCTCCGGACGTTCCCGGCCAGTGCTCGCATGTCTCCTCCTCGGAGCTCTTCGCGTAGTGGTTTCCAACGTAGGCTAAGAAGGCGGTGAGCATCGGTCTAGAGCAAGTTGGCGATGCCGCCCATCGCCTGAGACGAAGTCTCCGCGCCAGGGGGTCACCGCCACCCAGAGCCCACTGAGCGCGGTCAGTCCTGCGACGATCACGATCGCTTTGCCGCTGCCCAGCGAGTCGGCGGCGAAGCCAACGAGCAACGCTCCGACGACAAAGCCGGTATCCCGCCAGAAGCGATAGACGCCGATGATGGATGCTCGGTCGCGTGGCTCCACGACGTCGGATGCGGCAGCGATCAGCGTGGGGTACACGAGCGCGGTGCCCGCCCCCAATAGTGCCGCGGCCACGAGGGCGGGAGTGAAGGCGCCGTCTCCGAGGACGAGGAGAGCAAGCGCCCCGGCTTGGACGAACATTCCGAAAACGATCAACGGTTTACGGCCGAGCCGATCTGAGAGACCGCCTGTGACTAGCTGCAGGCAGCCCCAGACTCCTGGATAGACCGCGGCGACGGCGCCGATGCGTGAGGCGCTCGCTCCGTGGGCAGCCAGGTACAGCGGCACAAGTCCCCAGGCGAGCGCGTCGTTGAGGTTGTTTACGAGCCCTGCCTGCGAACAGCTCCGGAGCACAGGATTGCGCACGCTCCCCTCCACGAAAGTTTGTCTGAGGGGCAGCGCCTTGCGGTCGCCATGTTCGCGTTGCTCGCGGGCGACGTGGGCGCCGGTGTCGCGAACGAAGATGATCGAGACGAGCAGGCCCGCAACCGCTATGCCGAGCGCTCCCACCCAGATCACCGTGCGCGGGGCGACGGTCGCGGCTAGCCCGCCGCTGGCGAACGCCGTCGCAGCAACTCCGAGATAGCCGGCTGACTCGTTGAGTCCCAACGCCAGTCCGCGTCGCTTCGGGCCGGCCAGGTCTATCTTCATCAGCACCGTCATCGACCAGGCGAGACCCTGGTTCACTCCGAGCAGCAGGTTTGCGCCGACGATCAGCCACCAGCTCGGCGCGAAGGCGATGAGCGCAGGTACCGGCAGGGCGAAGAGCCATCCGAAGACGAGCAGCCGTTTCCGCCCGATGCGATCAGCCAGCGCTCCGGCGGCGAGGTTCGTGACTGCCTTGGCAGCGCCGAAGGCGACGACAAAAGCGAGGATCGCGACGTTCGAAGCCAGGTGAAAGTCGCGCTTTCCGACCAGCGGAAGCACGCTTCGCTCGAGTCCCACCATGGCGCCGACGAGCGCGTTGAGCCCAACGAGCAGCGAGAACTGCGCTGCGTTGGCGCGCAGCCCGAGGCGCACGTGCGCCGCCATCACGGGGTGACCGCTAGTGCTCCGCGTTGGTTTGCCGCGATGATGGCTCCCTGGTCTGCAGGCGGCGGCGGTACGTCGACAAAGACTGAGTGCGCGAACGACTCAGGGTCGGCCGCGGAGAGCGCCCGGTTGTAGCGGCGTTCGAACTCGATCGTCGAGAAAAGGTTGCCGGAGAGCGCACGCCCGCACACCGACCCGCCATAGTGACTCGGATAGACCGCGACTCCGTCCGGCAGCTCCAAGAGCCGGCCCAACGAGGCATAGAGCTGACGGGCGAGAGGTAAGGGGTC
>JALYST010000036.1 GCA_030854665.1 Actinomycetota bacterium | reverse complement strand
GTCATCGACGTGAGCGCTTGCGCGTAGGTGAGGATCTCCGCCATCGGGACCTCGACCTTGATGCTGGTCATCCCGCCCTGCGGTTCCATTCCCTGCAAGCGACCGCGACGTGAGTTGAGGTCGCCGTTGACCGCGCCCACCGCCTCGTCCGGCGTGGTCACCTCGAGCTCCATGATCGGTTCGAGCAGCACGGGGTCGGCCTTCTCGTACGCAGACTTGAACGCCATCGAGCCCGCGATCTTGAACGCCATCTCCGAGGAGTCGACCGAGTGGTACGAGCCGTCGACGAGGAGGACGCGCAATCCCTGAACCGGAGCACCGGCGAGCTCGCCGTGCAGCATCGCCTCCTGGATGCCTTTGTCGACCGCAGGGCGGAAGCTCTGCGGGATGACGCCGCCGACGATCTTGTCCACGAACTCGTAGCCCTGGTGGCCGTCGAGCGGCTCGAGCTGGATCACGCAGTCGCCGAATTGGCCGCGTCCGCCCGTCTGCTTCTTGTAGCGGCCCTGGGCGCGCGACTCTTTCCGGATCGTCTCCAGATAGGGGACGCGTGGCTGATGCAGCTCGACCTCGACGTTGAACCTGCTCTTCAGCCGGTCGACCGCAACCTCGACATGGATCTGGGAGAGCCCCATCAGCAGCTGCTCGCCGGTTTGCTGGTCGCGCCGCATCTGAATCGTCGGGTCTTCCTCACTCAGCCGCCGTAGACCCGAAGCCATCTTCTCCTCGTCGCCTTTCGCCTTCGGCGTCACCGCGAAGCTCATCACAGGCTCCGGAAAGCCGATCTCGGGCAACTCGACCTGGTGTTCGGCGTCCATCAGCACGTCGCCGGTCTGGGTCTCCTTCAGCTTCGCGACGGCGCCGATGTCGCCCTCGCCGAATTCCGCCACCTGCACGTGCTCCTTGCCCTCTAGCTGCATCAGCTGACCGACCCGCTCCTTCGCGTGCGAGCGCGCGTTCACGATCGTTGAGTCGCCCTTGAGCGTGCCGTTTAGCACGCGGAAGACGTTGATGCGGCCGGCGAACGGATCCGCGATCGTCTTGAAGACGAACGCCGCCGTCTCCGCGCCGTCGACGCTGATCGGGGCACCCTTCCTCGCCGGAGAGGGGACGCCTTCGACGAGGAGGTCGAGCACCGCTGTCGTACCGAGGTTCTTCGACGCGACACCGCAGGCGACGGGAAAAACCTCGCCGCGCGTCACGGCGTCCTTCAGGGCCTTCGCGACCTCCTCCGGCGACAGCTCCTGTCCCTCGAGGTAGCGCTCCATCAGGCCCTCGTCTGTCTCGACCACGGCGTCGAGGAGCCTTTCGCGGTACTGCTGGACCTCGGCCTCTACCTCGGCGGGGATGTCGACCGGGCCGCCCTCGCGCTGACCGTCCGGATCGAGATAGGCCTGCATGTGCAAGAGGTCGACGATTCCCTTGAGCTCGTGCTCGACGCCGATCGGAATATGCACGGCGACGCACTTGTCGGACAGTTGGGAACGAAGCGCCTCGAACACGCGGTAAAAGTCCGCGCGCTCACGGTCGAGCATGTTCACGACGACGACCCGCGAGAGCCCTGCATCCTCGGCACGCTGCCAGTGCCGCATAGTCTGAACCTCGACTCCCATCACGGCGCTCACGGTGAAAAGAGCACCCTCGACGACCCGCAGCGCGGCGATGGCGTCGCCCTGAAAGCCAGCGTCGCCCGGTGTGTCGATCAGGTTGATCTTGCGGCCTTGCCACTCCACGTTGCAGATCGACGCGGAGAGCGACATCTGGCGGCGATGCTCGTCGTCGTCCCAGTCGCTGACGGTCGAGCCGGACTCGACCGTGCCGAGACGGTTCGTGGCGCCGGTCTGGAACAGGAGCGCCTCGACGAGTGACGTCTTTCCCGTGCCGCGGTGACCGACGACGGCGACGTTGCGGATCTTCCCCGGCTCGAGTGGCATGCGTTAGCGCCGCATGCTATTTGAGACGGCCGCAGGGGCGAAGCCCCTACGGCCTCTAGACGGCGCGCCGAGTCGGCGCCTTGGTCAAGATTCGAGCGAGGCTCGGGTGGTGGCACCCGAGAGGCGGGCCTTGAGGCGCAGGATCGCCTTGGTGTGGAGCTGGGAGACCCGGGACTCGGTGACGCCCAGGACCTCGCCGATTTCGCGCAGGGTGAGCTCCTCGTAGTAGTAGAGGGTGACGACGAGCTTCTCGCGCTCGGGTAGCCGCGCGATGGCTTCGCCGATCGCCTCCTTCACCTCGGTCTTCGAGAGCGAGCCCTGCGGATCCGGCGCGTCGGCGTCCTCGATCGTGTCGATGAGAGCCACCGAATCGCCGCCGCCGGTATTCACGCTCCAGAGCTCGTCCAGAGCGCCGATCGACGAGCGTGAGATGTCGGTGAGCGAGTCCTCAAGCTCGTCGGTCGTAAGGCCGAGCTTGTCCGAGATCTCTTCGTCGGTGGGCGCGCGGTGGAGCTTGCGCTCGAGCTCGGCGATCGCCCTCTCGATGTCGCGGGCCCGCGCACGAACCGAGCGCGGCACCCAGTCCATCGCCCGAAGCTCGTCGATGATCGAGCCCTTGATCCGGGAGATCGCGTAGGTCTCGAACTTGACGTCCCGCTCAGGGTCGTAGCGCTCGATCGCTCCGATCAAGCCCAGCAGTCCATAGGAGACGAGGTCGCCCTCGTCCACGTGCGCGGGCAGACCGGAGCCGAGCCGCCCAGCGACGTATTTGACCAGCGGCGCGTAGGTCAAGATGAGCCGGTCGCGTAGAGCCTTGTCGCTCTTGTCCGTGGAGTACTGGCGCCACAGAGTCTTGGTGTCTACGACCTCGGCCACGCGGAGAGGATACGCGCTGTTTCGGCTTACCTGAACGCCCGGAAGGCCATCGACGCGAGCCAGGCCGCGAGGACCGCGGCCGCGAGCGCGATGATCCACCGCCCGGCCTCTCCCCCGGCCCCGTATCCGGCCGCGAACGCAACGCCCGCGAACGCGATCGCCAGAAGGGCGAACAGCGCACCCAGCGCGGGGCGCTGCGTCACGGCGAAAGGGATTCCTGAAAGTCCACGGCTACAATCCTCTCAGCCCAGGGGCGTAGCTCAGTTGGTAGAGCGGCGGTCTCCAAAACCGTAGGCCGGGGGTTCGAGTCCCTCCGCCCCTGCCTCTCCGGCGGGAAATCCGCCGCGCTGCGCGCGGCATGATGATTTCCCGCCGTTTCGCATCTCGTTCGGGCCTTGGGTAGCCGGGACGGGCAGAGCCCGCCCCGGCAACGAGATAGGTCCTTCGGCCCATGGCAGTTCTCACTTCCGTGCTGTTGAGTTAGCCAATGAGGGTTTTCCGGCTCTTGCTGCTCGCCGTGCTCGTCTTCACCGTCGCGGCGGCCGCTCCTCGGCCCGTCGAGTCGACGCACCTAAAGATCATCGTCGGCGTCACCGACGACACGGCCAAATGGATGACGCGACAGGACGGGATCGTCGGCGTCCACCGCGACCTGCGCCTGATGGCGGTCCGCGTGACCGTCCTCTGGAAGCCGGGGCAGGTCCGGCCGACCAAGCTGCAGCAGGTCTATCTCCACCGCATCGCGCGGATGATTCAGCTCAACGACCGCATCGTCCTCGCGGCCTACAACCTTGCGCGGTACGCACCCACCGCGGCGCGTGACCGCAACCAGTACTGCACGTTCCTGCGCGGAGTCGTGCGGCGCCTGCCTCTCATCCACGACGTGGAGATCTGGAACGAGGCGAACTCGCCGGCCTACTGGCCGCAGGCCGCCGGCGCGACGACCTACGGCGCGCTGCTCGCACGTTGCTACGACGTGCTGCACGCCCGCCCTGGGCCGATCAATGTCATGAGCTCGACTGCCTCGCGACACGATCCGGTCGGGTTCGTCTTCGACCTCGGCGACGCGTATCGCTCGAGCCGGCGAACGCGCCCGCTCTTCGACACGTTCGGGCACAACCCCTACCCGGAGAACTCTGCGGAGCCGCCCTGGATCCTGCACGAGGACTCCGATCTCATTGCCGAGGGAGACTACGAAACGCTGATGAATGTCCTTAGCACCTCGTTCGAAGGAACACCGCAACCCCTGCCGGGCACGCGTGGCGTGAGCATCTGGTACGTGGAGGACGGCTTCCAGACGTTTGCCCCCCCAGACAAGCGGCGCTACTACCGCGGCCGTGAGAACGACGTGCATGCCATCCCCGCCTTGGCGGCGCGCGGGGAAACTGCCGTCGTCGACCAGGCCACACAGCTGCGCAACGCGATCCTGCTCGCGTACTGCCAGCCCGCGGTCTCGGGCTTCCTCAATTTCGGCCTGCTCGACGAGGACAGACTCGGAGGCTGGCAGTCCGGCCTGCTCTGGCGAGACGGGTCGCGCAAGCCCTCGTACGAGGCCTTCAAGTCGGCAATCGCCGAAGTCCGCAGACGGGACACCGACTGCGGCAAGGTCCGCGGAGCCCCGGCAGGCTGACCGCACCGCAAGAAGCCCCGCCACAACGGCATCTACTTGGCGGCGGGATGGGGATGTTCGGTCAGAGGGGCTTTCCCATCTCGCCTTCACGGTAGGCTCGCCGCCGTGCGCGTCTCATTTTTAGTGCCCGCTTACAACGA